>NZ_BAAJLP010000008.1:0-169337 GCF_057547795.1 Alteromonas sp. 4NH20-0104
CACGCAGTGCTTATCCGGGACCCCCATCGTGCGACCGTAGAGTTAAAAAAGCACCGAATACAGCGCTAATCAAAGAAAGAACCGTCATCCCGGAAAGCACGCAGTGCTTATCCGGGATCTCCCTCGTACAACCGTAGAGTTAAAAAACGCACCGAATACAGCGCTAATCAAACAAAGAACCGTCATCCCGGAAAGCACGCAGTGCTTATCCGGGACCCCCTTCGTGCAACCGTAGAGTTAAAAAACGCACCGAATACAGCGCTAATAAAACAAAGAACCGTCATCCCGGAAAGCACGCAGTGCTTATCCGGGACCCCCATCGTCCAACCGTAGAGTTAAAAAAGCACCGAATACAGCGCTAATAAAACAAAGAACCGTCATCCCGGAAAGTACGCAGTGCTTATCCGGGACCCCCTTCGTGCAACCGTAGAGTTAAAAAGCGCACCGTACTAATCGCTAATCAAACAAAGAACCGTCATCCCGGAAAGTACGCAGTGCTTATCCGGGACCTCCCTCGTACAACCGTAGAGTTAAAAAGCGCACCGAATACAGCGCTAATAAAACAAAGAACCGTCATCCCGGAAAGCACGCAGTGCTTATCCGGGATCTCCCTCGTACAACCGTAGAGTTAAAAAACGCACCGAATACAGCGCTAATAAAACAAAGAACCGTCATCCCGGAAAGCACGCAGTGCTTATCCGGGACCCCCTTCGTGCAACCGTAGAGTTAAAAAGCGCACCGTACTAATCGCTAATCAAACAAAGAACCGTCATCCCGGAAAGCACACAGTGCTTGTCCGGGATCTCCCTCGTGTAACCGCAGAGTTAAACAGCGCTCTGTACCCATCGCTAATAAAACAAATACAGGAGGTTATACATTAAGGTTGTTTGCTTCATACTTTTGTCTAGAAATTGCCGTAACTTGGTAAACTTAAGCTATAGTTGTTACAAGGTTGTTATAACATTAAATTAAGAAGTTAATCGCTGTGAAAATTACAATTAGTCAGTTGGTTATAATCTGTATCGGAAGCCTGGCGCTGGGGCTTTTCCAATTATCTTTCGGCGTTGTGGCTTTTATTGTTGGCCTGCTATCTTGCGGGTTTACCTACTATGCGTCAAACAGTCAAAGTGACATCACAACCGACTCCCAACCGGTAGACTACGAGTATGCCCAAAAAGGAGAAAAGATTAGTCAGTCTGCCAGCCGCATTGCCATTGGTGGCGCCAACGTTTCGCATTTTCTGGATAAATTAACCTCAATGTTTAATCAGCAGGTTGCCAGTATCAAGGAGATTGCACAGCGCATTGAAAACATCGAGTCCGGAAATCAGCAGCTCGTTGAACATGCAACAATGGCTGAGGATAAAATTCAAACCTCTGACGAAATGACGCAACGAAGTCGCGAATTATTAACTAATCTGCTCGCCCAGCAGGCTACACTGATAAGCCAGATTAACGATTCCAAGTCGATGTTAGAAAACCTCAGAACCAGCGCAGAGTCTATCGGCAGTATTACGACTACCATAAACCAGCTTGCTGATCAGACAAATATGCTTGCTCTGAATGCTGCCATCGAAGCTGCCCGTGCCGGTGAGCAAGGGAGGGGGTTTGCTGTTGTTGCCGATGAAGTCAGGGATCTGGCAAAGAAAACTACCGATGCCACCCAGGGCATTGATGAGGTGTTGAGTGAAATAAATCAATGCAGTCAGAACTCGGTTAAAGCAATTGAAAAGGTTGCTAACGCCGGCGACGAGATGAGCCAGATGATTACCGAATCCTCAGAACTCGTTAAAGCGGCGAGTGAGGCTTCCAGTGCCGCAGCCAATTCGATGACGGTAATGAAAGAAACTGTTGATGAACACGGCGAAGCCAACAGAGGCATAAGTTCTAATGCTTTGCAGTTACACGAAAATACCCGCCACCTCGAAGCTGAACTTGGTGAAGTTTCTGAAAAAGTGTTGGCATTGAGTCACCAGACGGAAGATATCTTCCGCCAGTTACAAGTGTTTGATTTACACAACCGCAATGCTCAGGTACAGCGCATTGCTCAGGACACTGCCGCGAGAATTGGCAAATTATTCGAACAGGCAATCGAGCAGGGGCGTTTATCCCAACAGGCACTGTTCGATTTTAACTATCAGCCTGTTCCTAATACAAACCCGCAGAAATTTACCACCGGATTCGACAAGTTCACTGATGCCGAGCTGCCCTTACTCCAAGAACCCATTCTGGACCAAAATGATTTTATCATTTACGCCGGGGCGGTCGATGTTAATGGTTATTTCCCTACTCATAATAAAAAGTTCAGTCACAAAATGACCGGGAATTACGAAACAGATCTTGCAAAGAGTCGAACTAAACGAATATTTAATGATTACACCGGTTCTCGTTGTGGCAGTAATACCGAAAGCTTCCTGTTGCAAACGTATAAGCGTGATACTGGTGAGGTGATGCATGACTTGTCAGCACCTATTTTTGTGAATAACCGCCACTGGGGTGGATTTAGAATTGGTTATAAAGCAGACTGATAAGAATATTATGCGAGTAGAGAAGACCACTTAGCTTGTATAAGTGGTTTTTTTTTAACTAAACGAAATATAATTTTATGGTCACCGGTCTATAGTGGAAGTGATAACAATTATTTGACCCGATAGGAAAAGACAATGAAACAAGTAAATAAAAACGGTATTGCAAGTGCATTGGGCGCGGTTGTTTTGAGCTCGATGTCTTCTATGGCTATGGCTGATAAGGCTAACCCATTTGGTGCTCAACAGTTAGAATCTGGCTATATGCAGTTCGCCCCTGAAGGTAAATGTGGCGAAGGCAAATGCGGTGAAAGTAAAAAAGCCGAAAAAGAAGGCAAGTGTGGCGAAGGTAAATGCGGCGAAAGTAAAAAAGCCATGAAAGAAGGCAAGTGTGGCGAAGGCAAATGCGGCGAAAGTAAAAAAGCCATGAAAGAAGGCAAGTGTGGCGAAGGTAAATGCGGTGCAGATAAAAAAGCCATGAAAGAAGGTAAGTGTGGTGAAGGTAAATGCGGTGGCGATAAGAAAGCCAAAAAAGAAGGTAAATGTGGCGAAGGTAAATGCGGTGGTGCAGCTTAAGACGCTAACCTCAGGAGTCATTCATGGCCTTTAAGTTACAGGGCGCAGGCCTGGGTCTACGTAGGGAGATGCTCGAAGACGTCTTGCCCTGGTTACCTGGAAGTGTAGACTTCTGGGAAGTGGCGCCTGAGAACTGGATACCGCTTGGAGGTACATTCCGCGAGGATTTTAATCACTGCGTTAACCAGGCCGTGTTTACGACTCATGGTTTATCGTTATCTATCGGTGGTCCGGACCCCTTGGATCACCGGTTTTTGCATGAGCTTAAACAGTTTCTGGATCGGTATAACATAGCGTTGTACAGCGAACATTTGAGCTACTGTTGTGCAGACGGCCATTTATACGACTTAATGCCCGTACCTTTTACAGAGGAAGCGGTTAGTTACATTGCCGAACGGGTTAAAATTGTACAGGACATACTCGAACGACCGTTGGTGCTGGAAAACGTGTCTTACTATATTGCGCCGCATCAGCAACTTTCAGAGCTCGAGTTTATCAATGCTGTGCTGTCTGAAGCTAATTGCAAAATGCTCCTTGATGTCAATAACGTGTATGTAAATTCGATTAATCATCGATACGATCCCTATACCTTTATTGATGGCTTACCGTCTGAGCGAATTGTTTATGGGCACATTGCTGGCCATTACGAGGAGGCTGAAGACTTAAGGGTTGATACTCACGGCAGTGACGTGATTGAACCCGTCTGGGATCTGCTGGCGCATAGTTATCGAAAGCACCACGTGTTTCCGACCTTACTCGAACGGGATTTTAATATTCCCGCTTTAGACGTGCTGCTTGATGAAGTGCAGCGTATTAAACAGATCCAACAAAGTGTGCATGACAATAAGCAGCAGGGGGTCGCGTAATGACCCTGCAAATGCAGTTGCAGTCTTTTGCATGCAGCATACGGGAACCACAGGAATCGGTTGCTGAATCGGCCGACACCAAACGCCGCATGGATATTTACCGTTCATTGTTTTTTAACAATGTCGCCGGTTTTATTAAAAATGGTTTTCCGGTGCTGTACAGTTTGTATTCTGAAGGAGATTGGGAAACGCTGGTCAGGCGTTTTTTCACTGAACATCAGTGTTCCTCGCCCTACTTTATCCATATCAGCAAGGAGTTTGTTGAATACCTGGGCAACGAATACGAGCCGGCGAGCACTGACCCGCCCTTTATGGCTGAACTGGCTCATTATGAATGGCTCGAGCTAGCGCTCTCTGTAAGGGATGCGCAGCAGCCGGTAGATAAGTGGCTGCAGGAGACCTTGCCTGAACGATTTGCTGCTTCACCGCTAAGCGAGCTGGCGGCTTATCATTATCCGGTACATCAAATTAGCGCAGAGTTTCAGCCTGAATCCTCAGATACGCTTTATTACTATCTGCTTTATCGGGATGGGCAGCATCAGGTGCAATTTCAGCACATCACTGCACTGTCTGCTTTAGCCATACAGCTGCTAGGCAGTCAGCCATACAGTGTTGATTCGCTAATAGCGGCTATTCATGAACAGGCGCCACAGTTTGCTATTGAAACCCTTCATCAGGGACTCACACCGTTGCTAACTCAATGGTTATCCTGTGGTGCTGTTATCCCCATCGTTCCTGATTGAATATAGATAAAATGAATGCCCGGTTTTTCATCGGGCGTTATATTTGCACTGTCAATTTCCACGGCTTTCGATTACCATTTACCCCCTTTTTTAGCTTAACTATATTTGAGAATTTTCATGGCTGGTAACGAAGATTTTAAAGAAGTGTTTAATTGGTGGTATTTTCTGGCAATTGTAGTTGCGTTGGTAGCGTTCCCGCTCCTTCCTACGCTAGCAGGTATATTCACTTACCTGATTAAATAAATTCATGCTAAACAATAATTATAAAGGACAGGCATGAGCGCAGATTACATTAAATCAGTAGTAAAAACGGTGCCGGATTATCCAAAGCCCGGCATTGAATTTCGCGACGTCACAAGCGTTTTAGAAGATTACCAGGCGTTTAGTCAGTGTATCTCTATGTTGCTGGATAAATACCGTCCCTATGGCTTTAACAAAGTTGCTGGCACAGAAGCCCGCGGCTTTTTATTTGGCGCCCCTCTGGCGCTGGAACTTGGTGTAGGTTTTATTCCGGTACGCAAGCCTAACAAATTACCCCGTGACGTGCTGAGCGAAAGCTATGAGCTCGAATACGGCAAAGACACGCTGGAAATCCATAAAGATGCGATTAATCCTGGTGACAAGGTATTGTTAATCGACGATTTATTAGCGACCGGCGGCACTATTTCTGCTACCGCTAAACTGATCCGTAACCTTGGCGGCGTAGTCGAACACGCGGGTTTCGTTATCGGTTTACCGGCACTGCATGGCTATGAAAAGCTTGAAGCGCTGGGACTGGAACCGTATTGTATTTGTGAATTTGATGGCGAATAGGGACAACTAACGGTGGCATATCAGGTACTGGCAAGAAAATGGCGGCCGGGCAGATTTGCTGAACTGGTTGGCCAGGAGCACGTTGTTGCTGCGATCACCAATGCATTGGATAACGATCGTTTGCATCATGCGTACTTATTTACGGGGACCCGTGGGGTGGGTAAAACCACGATAGCGCGGATTTTCTCGAAAAGTCTAAACTGTGAGCAGGGGCAAAGTGCTAACCCCTGCGGTCAGTGCAGCACCTGTACTGAAATCGAGCAGGGTAATTACGTTGATTTACTCGAAATTGACGCCGCTTCACGAACCAAGGTTGAAGACACCCGCGAATTGCTCGACAACGTTCAGTACAGGCCTACCCGCGGTCGTTACAAAGTTTACCTCATAGACGAAGTGCACATGCTGTCTAAGCACAGCTTCAATGCCTTACTTAAAACACTGGAAGAGCCACCGCCGCACGTTAAATTTTTGCTGGCAACCACCGATCCACAAAAATTACCGATCACTATTTTATCACGCTGTCTGCAATTTAATTTAAAAGCGTTGTCGCGGGAGCAAATTGGTCGCCAATTGCAGCATATTCTGCAACAGGAACACATTGCCTTTGAAGACTCGGCCCTGGGGCTATTAGCCAAAGCGGCACAGGGCAGTATGCGTGACGCTTTAAGCCTCACCGATCAGGCCATTGCTCAGGGTAACAATCAGGTATCCGGTGCCATTGTCACCGATATGCTTGGCTTAATGGATCGCCAGCAACTGCTAAAAATCCTGTTTGCTATTGCTAAGAAGGATGCCGCTGAAGTGTTAAATCAGGCGGCAGAAATCGATGTGCTGGCGCCGGATTACAGCATTGTGCTTGCTGAACTGGCCAGTTTGCTACACCAGATGGCGCTCACGCAGTGGGTGCCGGAAGCCTGTAAGCTGGAGACCAATACTGCCAAAGCTATCTATCAGCTAGCCCGTCATTTCGCGCCTGAACAAGTGCAGTTACTTTACCAAATTGCTTTGCAGGGTCGAAAGGACATGCCCTTTGCCAATGATGCGCGCAGTGCATTTGAAATGACACTCCTGCGTATGATGACTTTCGCACCGGTTGAGCCGGTTGGCGAGCGGGAAACGGTTATCCAGCAAGCGCCGGCCGCTCCAGTGCCAGACGCAGGATCTCAAATAGTGTCAGCACCTGTTGCGCCCGATGCAGATGCTTCGGTGCACCAGGAGTCGGCTTCCTCTTTACCTACACCGGTAGAAGAGACTACGGAAACTGCAGAGCAACCCGGTCAACCTGATGAATCCCAACAGCTGGCCTCGCAGGCCGAGCAGTTGATGGATGAGGCGCATGATTATCGCCAGCAAAGTGAAGCTTTAAGACAGCCGTCATCCGAGCCGCCGCATTACGATGAGCCGCCTCTGGATGATGAGGCTTATCAGCAGTTCGATAATCCGCCGGACGATGAGCTACCGCCGCCAGAGGATTATCAGCCGGCCTATCCTATGGATGCGCAGCCACAATCAGAACCTGTGCAGCAAGAACCTCCGGGCTCAGTATCCAGTACCGCTGCGATGCTGGCATTACGTCAGCGTCTTAAGCAGCAAGCCGCGGAGGACAAAGCTGACGCTGCAAAAAAGCCGGCAACCAGTAACCGGGAGTTCAAGCCTTCGCTCGCAGCCAAAGCGGCTCAAAGTGATGAGCAGGCTCCTCAGACCGAGTCAGCCAGTACACCGCAAGCAACCCAAAGCGAAGACGTTCAGGTCAATAACGCTGCGCTCACCAATGATGAACCTCTGGCTCATCATGACGCCGAGACAGACACGCCGCCTCCCTGGGTGCTTGAAAACAGTCAGGATATGGCAGAAGAGCAAGGTCCGGTGTCAGTGCCGTCGGACGAGTCTGAACCGCAGAATCAGACTGCCGATAACGGCTATGATGACGCTGCCGCTAGTGGTGATCACCAGCCAGAGCCACAATCAACGCCAGCTTCAACAGTGGCTTACGATCCAAATCAGGCTGCTAACGTATCATTTGATACATACAGTAATTTGCCTGCTTACCTGGAAAATGGTGATAAGCTGCTCGCTGCCAGTCAAATCGATAAGTGGAGTGCACTGATTGAAGCAATGCCCATCGCGGGATTACTCAAGCAGGTCGCCTTGCATTCGTTGTTTGAGCGAAAGGAAGATCAGGTATTGCTCAGGCTCGACCCGGCGCAGCAGCACCTGGTCAACGAAACAACGGCTTCACAGTTATCGACTGCCATGTCAGAAGTGCTACAATCGCCGGTAACAGTGCAGTTAGAGTTTGCTGAGGTCGTCGATACACCTTTTCAGATTCAACAGCAAATTAATACAATGCGACAGCGTCATGCGCGCCAGGTTATTCAGTCTGATGAGGTTATCTGCTCTGTTGTGGGGGCATTTAATGCAAAAGTTCTGGAAGACAGTATCCAGCCGCGCTGAGTAGCGGTGTCGCAACTTATCAATTTTTTCTATTAGAGAGATACTATTATGTTCAAAGGCGGAATGGGCAACATCATGAAGCAGGCGCAGCAAATGCAAGAGCGCATGCAGAAAACCCAGGAAGAGCTGGCAAACCTTGAAGTGGTAGGCGAATCAGGTGCCGGTATGGTGAAAGTTACCATGACCTGTAACCACAATGTGCGCCGTGTGGAGATTGATGAGTCGTTGATGGAAGACGACAAAGACATGGTCGAAGATCTGGTTGCAGCAGCATTCAATGACGCCGCGCGTCGCGTAGCCGAAACGTCAAAAGAAAGAATGTCTGACGTTACCGGCGGCATGCCTCTGCCTCCTGGCTTCAAAATGCCGTTTTAATCAGCACGTGAAGTACAGTCCCTTATTGGCAGAGTTAGTCGATAGCTTAACCTGCTTGCCTGGCGTTGGGAACAAAACAGCCCAACGCATGGCGTTTCAATTGTTAGAGCGTAATCGTGAAGGCGGCAGAACGTTGAGCGCTGCCTTGCATAACGCTATGGAGCATATCGGTCACTGTAAGCAGTGCCGTAATTTTACCGAACATGAGTTATGCGAAATCTGTCAGCACCCTCAGCGCAGCGACAGTCAGCAGCTTTGCGTAGTGGAAAGTCCACAGGACGTGATGGCTATTGAACAAACCATGGCTTACAAAGGGACTTACTTTGTATTGATGGGGCACCTATCGCCCATCGATGGGGTAGGGCCTGCTGAAATTGGTCTGGATATCCTCGAAAAGCAAATCATTGAAGGGCAATATGCCGAAGTCATTCTGGCCACCAATCCTACAGTGGAAGGCGAAGCTACGGCCCACTATATCGGTCAGTTGTGTCAGAAGCACAATGTTTCAGCCAGTCGTATTGCTCACGGTGTGCCCATTGGTGGTGAGCTGGAGTACATCGATGGCAATACCCTGACCCATGCGTTTTCTGGTCGACGGGCACTCTGAGTACCGTCGAAACTGCTGCTAATAAGTCTGTCATTTACCACTTCTTTTTTATCTAACTGACAATTTTTTACGTTTTACCGTTGAATTTTCAGCTCTGAGACCTCACTTGTCTTGTTGAAAAATAATTAAACTGACTAGGAGACTCTGGTTTATGGCTGAAGTGGCCCATCAAGAAACTCATGGCTTTCAAACAGAAGTTAAACAACTTCTGCATTTGATGATCCATTCTCTTTATTCAAACAAGGAAATCTTTTTACGCGAGCTGGTTTCAAACGCAGCTGATGCGGCAGACAAACTCCGTTTTAACGCACTGGAAAACGATAGCCTGTACGAAAATGATGGCGATCTATGCGTAAAACTTAGTGTTGATAAGGAAGCGGGCACCATTACTATTAGCGATAACGGTATTGGTATGACTCGTGATGACGTGATTTCCAACCTGGGCACCATCGCAAAGTCCGGCACTAAAGATTTCTTTAGCAAACTGTCTGGCGACAGTGCTAAAGATTCACAGTTAATCGGTCAGTTTGGTGTAGGTTTCTATTCCTCGTTTATCGTTGCCGATAAAGTTGTGGTGCGTACTCGTGCCGCTGGCGAATCTGCCGACCAGGGCGTAGAGTGGATTTCTGCCGGTGAAGGTGATTTCACTGTTGGGGATATCGAAAAAGCCGAGCGCGGTACCGAAATAACCCTGTATCTGCGCGATGACGAGAAAGAGTTCGCCGATGACTGGCGCTTACGCTCTATTATCAGTAAGTATTCCGATCACATCAGTATCCCGGTTTGCATGTGGAAAGCGCCGGTAGAAGAGCAGGATGGTCCGGACGGTGAGAAGATCCCGGCCCAGCCAGGTGAATGGGAAACCGTGAACAAAGCCACGGCGCTATGGACTCGTGATAAATCTGAAATTACCGATGAAGAATACATCGAATTCTATCGCCATGTTTCACATGACTTTGCTGAGCCAATGAGCTGGGCGCATAACAAGGTGGAAGGTAAAACTGAATACACCAGCTTGTTATATATCCCGAGCAAAGCACCGTTTGATTTGTGGAACCGTGAACAAAGCCACGGGCTGAAACTTTACGTTCAACGTGTGTTCATTATGGACGATGCAGAGCAGTTTATGCCCACTTACCTGCGCTTTGTAAAAGGCTTACTGGACTCTAACGATTTACCACTTAATGTGTCCCGTGAAATCCTGCAGGACAACAAAATCACTCAGTCACTTCGTACCGGTTGTACCAAACGCGTGCTGCAAATGCTTGAGCGTATGGCGAAGAATGATGCTGAGAAATATCAGTTGTTCTGGAACGAATTTGGTAACGTGCTGAAAGAAGGCCCGGCTGAAGATTTCGCCAATAAAGAGAAGGTAGCAGGTCTGCTGCGATTCGCTTCAACCCATGCTGATAGCAGTGATCAAACTGTGTCACTGGCCGACTATATTGCCCGTATGAAAGACGGTCAGGACAAGATTTATTTTGTGACTGCCGATAGCTATCAGGCGGCCAAAAACAGTCCTCACCTGGAGATCTTTAAGAAGAAAGGCATTGAAGTACTGTTAATGGGTGAGCGCATTGATGAGTGGTTAATGCAGCATCTGACAGAGTTTGACGGTAAACAGCTTAAGTCGATTGCTCGTGGCGATCTGGACCTGGATGACCTGGAAGACGAAGAAAGTAAAAAGGCCCACGAAGAAGCTGAAAAGCAGGTTGAAGGTGTGTTAGAACGCGCTAAAACTGCACTGGGTGATAAGGTCATTGATGTTAAATTTACTCACCGCTTAACCGATTCACCGGCGGTGATTGTTGCTGACGATAACGGCATGACTACGCAAATGATGAAGCTGATGGAAGCGGCTGGACAACCGGTACCTGAAGTGAAATACCACTTCGAGTTAAACCCTGAGCATCAGTTAGTGAAATTACTGGCCGATGTGCAGGACGAGACCGTGTTTAATAGCTGGACGGAAGTTCTGTTTGATCAGGCCGCCCTTTCTGAGCAAGGCAGTCTTAAAGACCCGGCTTCTTTTGTGCGCAATCTGAACGGCTTATTAATGAGTCTGTCTAAGTAAGTTGTTACGGAAGTTTAAAATAAAACGGGCAGGGTATTACCTGCCCGTTTTTTTGTATCCGATAAAAGCGCTTTAGTGTCGACAACATTTACAGCTGGGGGTAACCCTGAGACGCCAGGCGATATATCAGCGATGTTTATACCGGATGTTTTGCAGGCTGATGGAGCAACTGATTAATCTCAGGAAATAGCAGGGATAAAGTTTGTCTGGCGATAGCGAAATCCCTTAGCGGTGGCATATGTTTAGCAGGGAAGCCATTTGCTGTTAATGATTTGTGTCGACATTGTTCAATAGTTCAATTTACATACGCTATTAGTCGTAAGACAGCGGACAACACAGGCTGAGCACTTGTCACGCCGAATGGTAGTGTGTAAAGTGCCTCACAGTTATGAAATAAATAAGCGGAGAGCGCAAATATGCGAATTATACTTCTCGGTGCACCGGGAGCCGGTAAGGGTACACAAGCGCAATTTTTAATGGGCAAATATGGTATCCCGCAAATTTCTACAGGTGACATGCTTCGTAGTGCAATTAAGGCCGGAACTGAAATGGGCTTAGCAGCAAAGAAAGTCATGGACGAAGGGAAATTAGTTTCCGACGATATCATTATTGGCCTGGTAAAAGAGCGTATTGCTCAGGATGACTGTAAAGACGGTTTCCTGCTCGATGGATTTCCTCGCACTATTCCTCAGGCGGATGCCATGAAGGAAGCCGGTGTGTCAGTTGATCACGTTATCGAGTTTGATGTACCTGACGATGTTATCGTGGATCGTATGGGCGGCCGTCGCGTTCACCCTGCATCGGGCCGTGTTTATCACGTAGTTTACAACCCGCCAAAAGCGGAAGGTAAAGACGACGTGACCGGAGAAGAACTGATCATTCGTGATGATGATAAAGAAGAAACCGTGCGCGCACGACTGGGTATTTACCATGAGCAAACACAGCCACTGGTAGACTATTACAGTGCTGAAGCGGCAGCAGGCAACTGTGAGTATCACAAGCTGGATGGTACTAAACCGGTTGAAACGGTTAGTCAGCAATTAGGTGAGCTGCTGGGGTAATCCGGCCTCCCGCCATAAAATCAAAGCCGCTGCCCCGCAGCGGCTTTTTTGTTTCTTCCGGGTTCCTGCCTGGGTCTGCGTGCAATCATTATTTTGCCCTCCAGCCGTTTCACTGTCACAATAAACACTCCTTATGTGAAGATAGTAGTGAAAAGATGATCGTACTTCCGGTTACTGCTTTTTATGCCAGCATTCTGGCATTTATCTATTTGTATATTAGTGCGTTGGTCATCATCCATCGGCGAAGCAACCGAATAGGCGTTGGTGATGGCGGCGACGAAGTGCTGCAGCGACTGATCCGCGTTCACGGTAATTTTGCAGAATATGTACCGCTGACGTTGCTGCTTCTGGCCATTCTGGAAATCAGCACTGAAATCCCCTGGCTCATTCATTTATTCGGCGCTTTGCTGGTCATTGGTCGGGTTTTACACGCTTACGGTCTTCGTCATTCCATGGGCGCTACCTGGCAAAGGGTCGCGGGCATGATGCTCACACTGATGTCGCTGTTCGGTCTGGCCAGCGCTAACCTGACACTGATTTACTGGTTACCCTTTTTATGAAATCGTTAACTCAATTAATCACCCCGGCGTGCCTGTTAGACCTAACCAGGTTCCGGCATAACTGTCGGCGGATGCAGGCAGTGGCAGAAGCTGAACAATTAACGTTACGCCCACATGTGAAAACCCTTAAATCTCTGCAGGCGGCCGAATATTATGCCCCTGCCTCGGGCCCGATCACGGTGTCAACACTGGCTGAAGCCGCGGCCTTCGCCAGCGCCGGATATACCGATATTCTCTATGCAGTGGGTCTTTCACCCAACAAATTTCCGCACTTAGCTGCCATACAACGACTGGCTCCGGATTTTACGGTCATAGCCGACAGCCTGGTTGCTGTGAACGCCTTAACTGATTACGCCAGCGAATTAACTTTACCTTTATCGGTGATGCTGGAAGTGGATGTGGATAATCACCGCGCTGGCCTCTTGCCTGACTCGAAGGAATTAATTGCTTGTGCCAGCACTTTGGCTGAGTCGCCTGATATTCACTTCCGCGGTATTATGACCCACGCCGGTGCTTCTTATGATTGTGATTCCAAAACGGCGCAGCAGGCTATGGGAAGGCAGGAATGTGAGCGGATATCGCAAGCCGCCACTCACCTGTTAAAGGCCGGTATACCTTGCGAACTGATTTCTGCGGGGTCAACCCCCACCGCTCTGGCCGACATAAAGCACACGGGCATTAATGAGCTTCGGGCTGGCGTATATGCCACTTTTGATTGTGTAATGGCCGGACTGGGCGTATGTGAAGCCAGTGATATAGCCCTATCGGTGCTAACTTCAGTTATTGGTCATCAGTTAGATAAAAACGAGGTGATTGTGGATGCAGGCTGGATGGCATTGTCACGCGATCAGGGGACGGCGTCTCACCAACAGGATTGTGGATACGGGCTGGTGTGTGATGAGCACGGCAAGCTTCTTGATGGCTGGTATGTGAGTGGTACCAATCAGGAGCACGGAATTATTCGCCACCGCGAAAACCTCACCCCGCCAGCGTCGATATTTGCTTACGGCAGCTTGCTGCGAATACTGCCCATTCACGCCTGCGCCACCGCAGCTCAGTATTCCAGGTACCATGTAATTGGCGAAGACGGTACCCTCTCGGATATCTGGTCGCGGGTGAATGGCTGGTAACAGGCTGACATATAGTCCCGAAACTTATACTTCATAACGCGGTTAATTAGGCAAAACCCCCACAGGGGGTTACACTTAAACTAACGTTGTTTTCTAGTTGCTGCCTTGATGAAGTTTCGCCAGCTATTATGTGGTATGTGTTTTTTCGGTTTGAGTATTGGGCTAACTTACGCTGATACACCCACGTTGGTGGTATTTACCGAAGTCTCCCCTCCTTATCAGTATCAGGGGGGCGACAGGGTAGAGGGCATTGCTACTGAGCGTGTTCGTAAAATTGTCGAACGCGCTGGCCTGAATGCAGAATTCAAACTGTTCCCGTGGGCCAGAGCGATGCTGAATGTTGAACGCTCCAGTCGCGCCCTGATTTACTCCATAGCAAAAACCCCCGAGCGGGAGGGCCAGTTTCACTGGATAGCACCCGTAGCGAAATTCAATCTGAGTATTCTGACGCTGGCCAACAGCAATCATATTCAACTCGATTCTGGGTTAAATTTAACGGGCTTATCGGCAGCAGCGCAGCGCGATGACATCGCCGAGACGTGGCTGCTGTCCAAAGGGCTGGAGGAAGGTCATAACCTGCTGGTATGCGCCGATATTCTGTGTTCCTGGCAACAGTTAAAACTTGGTACTGTTGATTTTATTATTGAAGATCCTGTTCTGATCGAGAGTACTGCAAACCTGGCAGGTCTGCAGGCCTCCGATATTAAAGTGGTGCAGCCCATTCCTGAATTAGCCGTTGTGGCTTATCTGGCGGCTAATGGCAACATGGATCCTAAGCTGGTGAAGCGTCTGCAGGAGGCGGCCCGGGAGCTGGGCTATGAGTAGCTTAAATAAAAAAGGCTACGGTAAAGTAGCCTGATTGTCTTTGGTTAATTAACCTTTGTGACGCTCTCTGAGTACATTCACCGCATCAGAGACCGACATATCACAGGCCTGTAATAGCACGGTTAAGTGATAGAGCAGGTCAGCGGCTTCATTACGCAATTCCTCTTTATCCATTACAGTGGCAGCCAGCGCCGTTTCCACGCCTTCTTCTCCCACTTTTTGCGCAATACGCTTTATGCCTTTGCTGTACAGACTAGCCGTGTAGCTTGACTCCGGATCGGCCGATTTACGCGCTGCCAGTACTCGCTCCAGATCGCCAACAAAGGTGTAATCGGCAACGTCGCCATCAAACCAGCAGCTTTCTGCGCCGGTGTGGCAGGTCGGACCGTTAGGGTGGGCCAACACCAGTAACGAATCGTCATCGCAATCACTGCTCACGCTGACCAAATCCAGCGTGTTGCCGGAGGTTTCGCCTTTTTGCCATAAGCGCTGCTTAGAGCGACTGAAAAAGGTGACTTTGCCGCTGGTCAACGTGAGCTCGAGCGCTTGAGGGTTCATGTAACCCTGCATTAATACTTTACCGGTCACCGCATCCTGCACAATGGCAGGCAGCAGGTTATCCATTTTCTGCCAGGCTAGCTGGCTCTGAGTGTCTTGATTAATCTTCATAGTTGATTCCTTACGCACCCACAGTGTAACGCTGGCGCATGGGGACACCTGCATCGACCAGAGTCGCCTTTAATTCGTCGATGTTGATAATGCCTTTATGGAACACTGAAGCGGCCAGCGCGCCGTCTACATCCGCTTGCTTAAACACGTCGGTAAAGTGTTCAATGGCTCCGGCACCACCGGAGGCTATCAGCGGGATATTGCAGACCTCACGAACCGCCGTCAGCTGCGCCAGATCATAGCCTTTGCGCACACCGTCCTGATTCATACAGTTCAGTACAATTTCGCCAGCACCCCGTGACTGCACTTCTTTAATCCAGTCCAGAGTCTGCCAGGCAGTTTGCTGGGTGCGGCTTTCATCACCGGTAAACTTGTATACCTCGTACTGATTGTTCGCTTCGTTATAAAAGCTGTCGATGCCAATCACCACACATTGCTGACCGTAGACGTCATGCAGTTCATTAATCAGTTCCGGGTTGGTCAGAGCCGGTGAGTTTATCGAAATCTTATCAGCACCCATTTCCAGAATGCGTCCGGCATCTTCTACCGATTTAATACCGCCTGCCACGCAAAATGGAATGTCAATTACCTGGGCAATACGGCTGACCCAGCTTTTGTCCACTACGCGCTGATCAGAGCTGGCGGTGATATCATAAAACACCAGTTCATCGGCACCGGCCTTAGCATATTGCTCCGCCAGTGGGACAATATCGCCAATGATTTCGTGATTACGAAACTGAACGCCTTTTACGACTTTGCCGTCGCGTACGTCCAGACAAGGAATTATCCGTTTTGCCAGCATGCGATCGCCTCCTCAACGGTAAATTTACCTTCCAGTAATGCCCGGCCTAAAATGACGCCGCCCACACCGGTAGGACGCAGGGCACGAATATCATCGAGCCCGCCAATGCCGCCAGAGGCCTGCCAGGAGACGTTAGGGAACTGTTTGCTTACTTCGGTATACAGTTCAACGTTTGAACCCTGCAGGGTGCCGTCACGGCTGATGTCTGTGCACAGCACGTGTTTAGCATCCACTTCGGCAAAGGCTTCGAGGATTTGCTCCAGTGACACGCCGGAATTCTCCTGCCAGCCATGGGTCGCAATAAACTTATTGCCGTCATCGTCGATGTTAATATCCAGCGCCAAGACAATGTGCTCAGGCCCGTACTGTTTTACCCAGCTTTTTACCAGCTCAGTTTGTTTTACTGCCAGCGAGCCAATGACTACACGGCTAACACCAGACTCAAGTAACTGGGCGACTTCGCGCTCTTCACGAATGCCACCGCCAGACTGGAATTTCATTCGCTTGGTATCCACCATGGCGCGAATCAGTTCCAACTGACGTTTGTCGGTGTCTTTGGCACCGGTGAGGTCAACAATGTGTAACCACTCGGCACCCTGATCAGCATAGCTGTGTACTACCTCAACCGGGTCTAGGGTGTACTGGGTTTTTTGGTTATAGTCGCCCTGGTACAGTCGCACCACGGCGCCGTCGATTAAATCGATAGCAGGTATAATCATGATTATAGGTTCACAAAGTTGGTTAACAGTTGCGCGCCGGCTTCACCTGAACGCTCAGGGTGGAATTGCACCCCAAAGAAATTATTGTGCTGGATGGCTGCAGAAAACGTCTGGCCGTACTCGCAGCTCGCCAGGGTGTGCTCATAAACCGGCACTGCAAAGCTGTGCACAAAATAAAAATAGGTGCCTTCGCCTAACCCTTTAAACAGTGGTGAGTCGCCGACCGGGCGAATAGTATTCCAGCCCATGTGCGGTAAGCGCAACTCGCCAGCCTGCATACGTTTTACATGGCCGGGTAATAGTTTTAAGCAGTCGATAGTACCGGTTGTGGCTTCATCAGATTGCTCAACCATAAGCTGCATGCCTAAGCACACACCCAGTACCGGCTGCGTTAACGCTTGCAGCGTCGGAATAAGCTGTTTGGCAGTAATGCTGGTCATGGCTGCACCTGCTGCGCCAACGCCGGGTAAAAATACCTTATCGGCACCTTTAATAACCGCCGGATCATCCGATACCGTTACACTGACACCCAGACGCTCAAGGGCAAATTTAACCGAGGAAATATTGGCGCAACCGGTGTTAACAATAACAATGGTTTGCTGGGTCATTACAGGGCTCCTTTACTGCTTGGCAGGGCATCACCCGAACGGGTAATTGCCTGACGCAAGGCCCGGCCAAATACCTTAAACAGGCTCTCTACCTGATGGTGAGCATTGCCTTCGCTGGTGGATAAGTGCAGCGACAGGCCCATGCTTTGTGCCAGTGAGTAAAAGAAGTGCTCAACCATCTCGGTGGCCATTTCGCCAACCTGATCACGGCTGAATTTGGCATCAAACTTCAGATAAGGGCGATTGGAAATGTCCATAATACATTCGGCGCGACACTCATCCATCGGCAAAGCAAAGCCAAAACGGCCAATGCCACGCTTATTACCCAGTGCTTTTTTAAGCGCTTCACCTAACGCCAGTGCAGTGTCTTCTACACTGTGGTGATCGTCGATATGCAGATCGCCATCGGTTTTGAGTTGCAGCTCAAAGCCCCCGTGGGTGGCTATTTGGTCGAGCATATGGTCGAAAAAGCCCATGCCGGTGGCAATAGTCGATTTTGCCGCAGAGTCTAAATCAACGCGCACGTGTATACTGGTTTCAGAAGTGGTGCGGGTGACTTCGGCAATGCGGGAAGACGCCAGCAATTGCTTTTCAATAACCGGCCAGTTAACGCCGTCACGGCTGTACTGAATCCCTTTAATCCCCATGTTATCGGCCAGTTGCATGTCAGTCATGCGATCGCCAATCACATAGGAGCGGGTAAAGTCGACCTTGCCCTGCTGCAGATAATCTTTAACCAGTCCCAGCTTTGGCTTGCGGCAGGAGCAGTTGTCTTCATCAAAATGCGGGCAAATGAGTACATCGTCAAAGGTCACGCCCTGGCTTTCAAACACCGCCATCATGGCATTGTGGGGCAGGTCGAAATCGGCCTGCGGAAAGCTGTCGGTACCCAGGCCATCCTGATTGGTAACCATTACCAGTCTGAAGCCAGCGGCTTTCAGTTTCAATAACACCGGGATCACCTGGGGTTCGAAGACCAGTTTTTCCAGACTGTCGAGTTGCTTGTCGATAGGTGGCTCTTCTACCAGAGTGCCGTCACGGTCGATAAATAAAATAGCTTGCTGGCTCACAATGATGCTCCCGCTTGCTCAAAATAAGCGTCTAATAAGGAAAGTAAACGCTGATTCTGTTCAGCGCTGCCAAGAGTTACCCGCAGGCAGTTTTGCAGGTTAAGTTGTTTGGATTGATCGCGAATAAGCATGCCCTGACTCACCAGGTATTGCATGATCTGCGCGCAATGGCTGTGGCGGAACAAAATATAGTTGGCTTTTACATCACCCACCAGTTCCACGCCGGGCCGTTTGGCCAGCTCCGCCTGCAGCGTAGTGCGCTGTTCATTTAAAAACGCCACCTGTTGCTGCATTCGCGCAATATTGTCAGGCGTTAGCGCCTGCGCCACAATTTGCGCCACCGGTGCCGGAATAGGGTAAGGGGCGATGACTTTCAGTAATGCCTGAATAATCGCTTCGCTGGCGATAGTAAAACCACAGCGTAAACCGGCCAGGGCAAAGGCTTTGGAAAGCGTACGTAATACCACCAGGTTAGGGTAAGTTGCCAGCTCAGTTGCCCAGGTGTTTTCGATATCAAACTCAATGTAGGCTTCGTCTACCACTACCAGAGCGGTGTCGGCAAAATGCTCAAGTACCGCAGTTAAGTCAGCTTTGCTCACCTGGGTACCGGTGGGGTTGTTAGGCGCGCAGATAAACACCAGGTTAACGTTTTCGGTGGCGCAAATCCCGTCCACATCCAGGCTGAAATCGTCGTTTAACGGCACCCGTTTAATGCCCACATCACAGGCTTCCGCACTGATGGCATACATGCCATAGGTAGGTGGGCAAATCAGAATATTGTCTTCACCCGGGGTACAAAAGGTACGAATTAACAGCTCGATGCCTTCATCGGCACCGCGTGTAACAATCAGTTGTGTTTTATCTACCCCGGCGTAGCTTGCATAGCCGTTAATCACACTGTCGGGCTGACAGGAGGGATAGCGGTTAAAATTACTGGCATCAATATCGTAAGGGTTGGCAAAAGGCGATTCGTTGGCGTTGAGCCAGTCCTGACCACCGGAAAATAACCGGCGCGCTGATTCATAGGGTTTCAGCGGCACCAGATTGGCGTTGATTAAAGTATCAACCAGTTTGCTCGTCATAGCGGTCTCTGTAAGTTAATCGTTTTGCTTGTTCAATTTATCCAGGCGAAAGCCAACCGCGTTGCGGTGAGCATCAAGCCCTTCGGCATCGGCCAGTTGCATAATGGCCGGGCCTAAATTGCGCATGCCGTCTTCACTGAGCTCCTGAATAGTGTAGCGGCGCATAAAGTCCAGCAATCCCAGACTGGAGTAATTTCTGGCGTAGCCATACGTAGGTAAAACGTGGTTGGTACCAGAGGCATAGTCGCCGGCGCTTTCTGGCGACCAGGGACCTAAAAATACTGAGCCAGCATGCTTAATCAGCGGCAGCAAGCCCCGGGCATTATCACACTGCACAATTAAGTGTTCTGGCGCGTACTGGTTACTAACCGCGATGGCTTCATTGATCGTGTCGGTAACAATGTACCTTGCGTTTTCCATGGCTTTGCTGGCGATGCTGTTTCGCGACAACGCTTCCAGCTGTTTGGTGACGGCCACTTCAACAGCTTCAATAAGTGTTGCACTGTTAGTTACCAGGATGGCCTGAGAGTCCGGCCCGTGCTCAGCCTGTGATAGCAGATCGGACGCCACAAAATCGGCATCGGCGCTGTCATCAGCCAGCACCAAAACTTCTGATGGACCCGCAGGCATATCAATCGCGGCACCATCGGCACGCTGACTGACCTGTTGTTTAGCTTCAGTCACAAAACTGTTACCGGGGCCGAAGATCTTATCGACTTTGGTGATAGTCTCGGTGCCAAACGCCATGGCCGCGATAGCCTGGGCACCACCACAAAGATAAATTTCACCAATGCCACAGCATTTGGCCGCGTAGGCAATTTCCGGGGCAATTTCCTGTTCAGCATTGGGCGGTGTGCACAGTACCTTGCGCTCACAACCGGCTACCAGAGCGGGTACCCCCAGCATCATCACGGTGGAGGGCAGTGGTGCACTGCCGCCAGGAATATATAAGCCTACGGCTTCCAGCGCCGTAAAGCGCTGTTCGCAGACCACGCCTGGCGTAGTGGTCAAACGGATATCCTGAGGATATTGTGCCTCATGGAATTGCTTTACATTGGCAAAAGCGGTCTGAATCGCGCTTTGCACTTGTGGCGTTACTCGCTGCGCCAGTTCGTCACGTTTTTCAACACTAAGTTTTAAACTGTTTAGTGCCGGTGAGTCAAAGCGGCGGGTAAATTCCAGCACTGCGTCGTCGCCACGCTGTTGCACGGCTGCCAGGATATCGGCCACTGTAGCTTTGAGTCTGGCGCTGTCGGCCATGGCCGGGCGGGCCAGGGCTGCAACTTGTTCAGCGGTAGTCAGAGTAGACCAGTTAATCATAAGATTAGCCTCGCATTAACCCATCATTTTTTCGATTGGCATAACCAGGATTGAGCTGCAACCCAGCGCCTTAAGTTTTTCCATGGTTTCCCAGAACAGGTTTTCCGGGCTGACCACATGAATAGCTACGGTGTCGTCGCTACCTGCCAGTGGCAGTACCGTTGGGTTTTCAGCGCCGGGTAATAAACTTTTAACCTGTTCCAGGTAGGCTTTGGGTGCGTGAAGCATAATGTATTTGCTTTCTTTGGCCTGAATGACACCGTCAATACGCGGTACCAAGCGGTTAATCAGGGCGGCTTTTTCTTCGGTCAGTTCGCCGTCTGCACGTTGAATCAAAACCGCTTTTGAGCGGAAAATGACTTCTTCTTCCTGCAAACCATTGGCCTCCAGGGTGGCACCGGTAGACACCAAATCGCAAATGGCATCAGCAACCCCAGCACGAGGCGCTACTTCTACGGAACCGGTCAGCATGACCGCTTTGGCGTTAATGCTTTGCTCTTTGAAATAACGCTCGAGTAAATAGGGATAGGTAGTCGCTACCTTTTTGCCGGCCAGAGACGCTGCGCCGGTATAGTCCATCTCGGTAGGCACGGCGAGGGATAAACGGCAACCGCCGTAATCAAGGCGACGCAGCACTTCGAAGTCGGCTGGTTTGCCCGCGGCCTGGCGCTCAAGCATTTTTTCTTCCAGCTCGTTTTCACCGATAAAGCCCATATCCACTACACCGTCCATAACCAGGCCCGGAATATCATCGTCGCGGACTCGCAGCAGGTCGATATTTTCGTTGGTAGAATGGGCAATCAGCAGGCGATCGCGAATGTTAAGTTTGATGCCTATAGCTTTAAGAAGTGCAATGCTGTCGTCGCTCAAGCGACCGGATTTTTGAATTGCAATTCGCAGTCTGCTGCTGTTATCACTCATGGTGATGGTCCTCTAATTAGTCCTGAATTTGTGCGCCATTAACGAAAAACCCCCGGAAGTTTCCTTCCGGGGGTCGATATTTGGTATCTGCGCCACTGGAAGGAGAACAACAACCTTCCAGCACAAACCTGAAAGGTTATGCTTTATGATGGTGGTGATGAATGGCGGCGCGTTTAATCATGTATAAAATTTGGTTCAATAATTTAGACGCGCAAACAATAGCCAAGACGCGCAGTCATTGCAAGCGTTTTGCAACTTTTGCGGGCAAATATACTCTAACTAATCGTTATAAGACCTGTAAGTTTGGAATGAATAATCTAATCTGGTGAATAAATATACATTAAGGCGTATAATTAGGGCAAAAGTGGGGAGGCAGTTGTGAGTAACGATCTATTGTTTTCAATATTGCCACGGGAAGGCAAGGTGCCGGTAGTGGTGGATGAGAAGGTTAAGCGCGTCAGTAAAGAAACGCGCGCTAAAAACCTCTCTGAAGACGAAAAAGAGACGCACGACGAAGAGCGTCTGATCAGCGAGCAAGAGCAGTATAAAGTCCATGAAAAAGCGCCGCAGCAAGAGCAGAACGCTGCCAGACAGCAGCCTGATCAGCAATCTGATGAGCAGTCAGCAGCGCCAGAAAAAGATGACGAGGAAGAGCTGCTTTACGACAGTCACGGTGAAACGCCGGAGCATCATCATGATCCTGATGCACCGCACATTGATATCTACGAGTGAATTTTAGCCGTTCGGTCGGTATCCAGCCAGAGTAAAAACGCAGGCAGAAACAGTAAATCAATGACCAGCGCACCTACCAGAATAATGGCCGTTAGCAGGCCCATATCTGAATTCAGCGCAAAACTGGACAGACTAAGAATACCAAAGCCGACGGTCAGTACTGTGGTGGTTACAATAAGCGCCTGACCAATGGTTTTATAAGCATATCTCACCGCTTCTTCGGCGGTCTTACCCTGCTCCCGGGCTTTCTTATACTTCGATAAGAAATGCACCGTATCATCGACGATGATCCCCAGTGTCATACTCAGCACTACAGAAAGTGCCATATTAATCTCACCAGACAGCATGGCCCAGATGCCAAAGCCCAGACCGGCCGGTAATAGATTTGGTACCAGACTGATGGCACCAAGTTTAAGTGACTTTAATGCGAATATGAGCAGTGCCGAAATGATCACCAGCGCAGTGAGGGAGCCTTTCAGCATACTCTGCATATTGGTTTCGCCAATGTGAGCAAACATCAGGGCCGGACTCGCCGCGGTTAACCTCAGCTGAGGGGCCAGTTTGGCAAAGAAATCTTTGGCCCGTTGTTCGAATGCCGTGAGCTCTTTGCTACCAAGGTTATCGAGGGTGACGCTAATGCGGGTAGCAGCTTTGTCGACGTCTATCTGATTATTCAAATCAAGACCATAGGGCAGCGACATTTCAAATAACAATAAATACTGTGCGGCCAGTTCGGCATCAAGCGGTAACTGATAATAGGTATTATCATCATAATTCATGTTTTTATTGAGCTTTTTATAAGTGTCACTGATTGAGGAAACATGGTCGACCTCAGGTTGTGCTCTTAACCACGCCGTTAGCGCCTGCACCGATGTTAATACTTCCGGTTGGTTAATACCGGATATTTCATCGGTATAGACGGCAAAATCGATGGTCGCCAGACCACTCAGGTGATCCGACTGATAGTCCGCTGCCTGACGAAAGGAGTTGTCCTGGCTAAAGTATTTAATTGCGATGTCATTCAGTTGATTGGTTGAAGCCAGAATCAGAGCTGTAACAAAAATGATGGCGCTATAAGGTAATACACGGCGATGATAGGTGATCACCCATTCTCCCAGCTGAGTTAGCCACGGCAGTGGTTTGGTGCTGGTTTGTTGGGGCGGTTTAATTGGCAATACTTTGAGCATGGCGGGCAACAGGGTCAGTGACAGCACACAGGCAAGCATTACGCCCATTGCAGTAAGATTACCCAGGTCGACCAGAATCGGCACATCGGAAAAATTCAGGGTTAAGAAACCAATAGAAGTGGTCACCGAGGTAATCACAATCGGCATAAAGTTTAAGGCCAGCGCGTTGTGTAAGGCTTCATCGCGGCTTTCACCTTCACGCATATGCTGAAACCAGGATGCAATTACGTGCACGCAGTCAGCCACTGCCAGTGTCATTACCATGGTCGGTACATTCACTGTTGAAACACTCAAAAAGAACCCGCTCCAGCCAGCAAAACCCATGGTCGAGGCTATTGTGGTGGCCACAATGACCAGAGTTGTTATGGCGGCAAAAACCGAACGCATCAATACGCCAATCATCACGATGATAGCGGCAAACATGGCGGGTACCAGGGTGGCCGCATCGTCATTGGCCGCTATCTGGAAGGCGTCATTAAGCATCACCACGCCGGTTAAATACAGGGTGTGATCCGGGTATTCCCCAGCCACTCTGGCTTTTATGTTTTTAACAAAGTCGCCAATTTCGGCCACTTCGGGGGTTTGATCGCCATCACTCATCCTTACCGTAATACTGATGACCGCAACTTCACCATCCGGGGAAACCAGACGATTAAGGACATCGGGTTCGCTCAGAGCGACCTGTTCAATATTAGCTATCACTTCCGGCGTCAGGGTTTGCCAGTCCGGATAGAGTTTATCCACAATTAAATCGTCACCTTCGGCGTAGGTATGCTGAAAGTTGGTGATGGAATTGACGCGGATTGAGTAGGGCGTTTGCCAGGCTTCTTCAGTAAGAGACTGAATTAAATTCAGGGTAGTGGTATTAAATACGTTGCCAGAATCCGGTACTACCAGAATATTTACCGATTCGGTTTTATTAAACATGTCCTGCATTTCTTCAAAGGCAACCCGTTGCGGATTGTCTTCGCGAAAGAAGGTCTTATAGTCACCGCGGAAATACAGGTTCTGAGCGCCGGCTGCCAGTGCGACAATCAGTATACTGCTGAACAGAATAATCAGATAAGGATGGTTAAGGAGTCGCGGATATTGGCGCGTGGTCATTTGACGTCCTTCGAATTGTTATATTGTCATTGACTTTATAAACTACTATTACACGGTAATGTGGAGATTTCCACTGATGAAACAGAGTCTTTTAAGCGTTTATTGTTGCCATTCGCGGAGCTGTAAGAAATGAGTATACCCAGTGTTATGACCCATCGCATTGTCACCGTTCAAATGGACGATTCGCTGGCTGTGGTTAAAGAGATATTTGAGGCCAGTGGCTTTCATCATTTGCTGGTGGTTGAAAATGAAAAGCTGGTGGGCGTGTTATCAGACCGGGATTATTTAAAAGCGATCAGTCCGTTCCTTAACAGCATTAGCGAACGTATCCGCGACCGGGCGACTCTGGAGCGTAAAGTGCATCAAATTATGACCCGGGACGTGATTACCCTTAAAGTGACCGACACCATGGTCAGTGCCATCGGCTTATTTAACCGTCATAAAATTTCTTGTCTGCCGGTTATTGATGAGACCGGAAAGCCGGTTGGTATTGTTAGCTGGCGGGACATCTTCCGCTATTTTGGCGCTTCGGTGGAGAAGCGCCGGGCAGAGTGATATCGATCAGGCCTGACTGCCAAGGGTCTTAAGGGCTTCGCCATCTAAACGGTAGCGGATCCATTCGCCCTGAGGTTTAGCGCCAAGCGATTCATAAAAATCAATGGCCGGCTGGTTCCAGTCCAGTACGCTCCATTCAAAACGGCCACAGTCTTTCTCTACCGCAATGCCGGCCAGATGAGTCAGCAGTTGCTTGCCTGCGCCAAGGCCTCTGCTCTGTGGTGAAACATAGAGATCTTCAAGATAAATCCCATACTGACCCTGCCAGGTCGAATAACTGAAAAAGTAGATGGCAAAGCCGATGGGCTGGCCTTCATGTTCACAGATCAAGCCATGGGCATGAGGTGTTTCGCAAAACAGGGTATTGTGAATATGCTCGGGAGTGGCTTTGGCTTCGTGCTCAGCCTTTTCGTAAATAGCCAGTTCTTTGATGAAATGTAAGATGGTGTCGGTATCTGATTTTTGAGCGGGTCTGATGGTGATGGCCATGAGTTCTCCTCCGTCGCAACAATAGCTAAGTATTATTCGTTTTTAAAGGTGGCGAAGTGTATCTGAAAAGGCCACAGGTAGCACGGTTTGCACCGCCGGACTACCTGTGGTTTACCGTATTAGGAAAGCTGCGGGGATTTCCCCATCAACTTGTTCTTAAGCAGTGGAAACAAGCCAAAGAATTTGCCGAACAGGGTAGTTAAGTCCTGCAAAATCAAATACAGACAAGGTACCAGCAACAAGGTGACAAGCGTGGCATACAATACGGCTGAGCCTAATGCTGCTGCCATGGGAATAACAAACTTAGCCTGCAGACTGGTTTCAAACAGTATCGGCATAACCCCGGCAAAAGTGGTAATCGAAGTCAGAGTAATTGCTCTGAAGCGAGCACAGCCCGCTTCCTGAACGGCTTGTAGAATAGAGTAACCTTCCAGACGCTTCTGGTTTATGTAATCGGTCATTACCAGTGAGTCATTGATAACCACTCCGGCTGCAGCAATTAAGCCGAAGGTCGACATCATACTCAGGTCGAGGCTAAGCAGATAATGCGCCCAGATGGCACCGGTCAGACTAAAGGGGATAACCGACATAATGATTAGCGGCTGGCCGTAACTCTTCAGCGGCACCGCCAGTAAGATGTAAACCATGATCATGGCTGCTACGAAGAACATGATTTGTTCATCCTGCTGTGCCTGTTGTTCTTCAATGTCGCCGCCCAGTTGGGTTTGTACATTGGGGAACTCTTCAAACAGCTGGGGGAGCAGCTTTTCATCAATACTGGCCACCACTTCGTTGGGTTCAACCTGCTCTTCGTCGATAGCACCCCACACATAAACCGAGCGGTAGCCCTCTTCACGACGAATATAACTGATGCCCGGCTCTTCGCTGAGGGTCACCACATCACCTAACATTACCTCGTCACCCTCGGGGGTGGTAATTACGGTGTACTTGAGGTCGGAAAAGCGTTCTCTGGTCAGGCGCGGATAGCGCACCATTACCCTGACTTCCTCACCGTCGCGAATCACCCGTTGGGCTTCGCCACCGTAGAAACTCAGGCCAACCTGATTGGCAATACTGCGCAGGGTAAGACCCAGTTCATAAGCAGCAGGTAATAGTTCCATGCGCACTTCTTTACTGGCCGGGTCAATGGTGGAACTCACATCGTAGAGGCCTTTTTCCTGTTGCAACATCTGAATAAAGCGCAATCCCGCTTCGTTCAGCGACTTAATGTCGGCACCATACAGCAGGTAACCAAACTCGCCGTTATCGCCGCCACCGTTAACATCGTCTTCAATACTAAAGCTCTTCATACCGGCGATTTCGGGGATTTGTTCACGCCACTTACGTGCCAGTTCAAAGGTATTAAAGTGACGTGCGTCCTCATCGACCAGAGGAATAACCAACCGTGCTTCGGTACGGGATTCGTTAAACGCGAGCAGATCACGGATCATGCCCGACCCATATTCCTTGATGGTGTCTTCTTCAATTTTCCAGATCACCGACTCAATAGTTTTTAATGCTTCAATGGTCGCCATATCCGACACATTTTCGTTCATCTCAATGCCGATGCTGGGGAAGTCATGAGGCACCTTAGGCTGAGGTATAATGCGTACATGATTACCGGCAACCAGACCCCAGCTAAGCATTAGCATGGCAACAAACCCGGCCAGCACGGCCCAGCGCCAATGTACGGCTTTTTCGACAGTGCGACGGTACGGGCCATTTACAAACTGGTTGAACCGCGCATTGAAGCGAGCGCGCCAACCGTCAGGTTTTACCTTGCTGAATTTTATGTTGGCAATGTGCGCAGGCAGGATCAGTTTGGATTCAATCAGGCTAAAGGCCAGGCACAAAATCACTACAATGGCGATATTGTAAAAGAATTCCCCTTCGGGACCGCTACTAAGGGTAAAT
Organism: Alteromonas sp. 4NH20-0104; assembly: GCF_057547795.1. Taxonomy (NCBI): domain Bacteria; kingdom Pseudomonadati; phylum Pseudomonadota; class Gammaproteobacteria; order Alteromonadales; family Alteromonadaceae; genus Alteromonas; species Alteromonas sp. 4NH20-0104. The sequence goes on from NZ_BAAJLP010000008.1 coordinate 27,781, forward strand.
GGGGCAAACACGGCAATGGTGGTAAGTACACCAAAGGTCGCTGGCGTTGCTACACGCTTGGCACCGCGGATAACGTTTTCTACCCCAGGCCCCCGTTGTTCTATTTCGGTGTAGGCACTTTCTCCTATTACGATGGCATCATCCACCACAATACCCAGTACCATGATAAAGGCGAATAACGACAGAATATTCACACTTACGCCAAACACAGGCATTAGCATAACTGCGCCCAAGAAACACAGCGGTAGCCCTACCATAACCCAGAAAGCCAGGCGGAAGCGCAGAAAGATTGTCAGCATCAGAGCAACCAGTAGCGAGCCCTGAAACAGGTTGTTGAGCATCATGTTAAGACGAGCATTTAAGTAGTAGGTCATGTCGACCAGCTCTTTCAGCTCTAAACCGGCTGGCAGCTCCGTGTTTTTAAATGCCATGAAGTCTTTTACCGTTTCAGCAATCGGCACCATGCTCTGCGATTTAGTTGCGTCTACTGCAATCAATACCGCATTTTGCCCCGAGTAACGGAAGTAACGCTCACCTTCGGTAAAGCCATCTTTAATATCGGCAATATCAGAGAGCACGACCTTCGCGCCATCAGAGCCAATCTTAACCGGGATGCTGGCAAACTCTTGGCCATCATAAAACTGACTTTCAAAACGTACCGAGACCAGGCCTGCGTCAGTACGTAATTGACCGGCTGAAATGTTGGCAGAGTACTGATTAATGGCATTGGTGACGTCTGAAATCGTCAGGTTGTACATGCGCAACAGTTCGGGCTTAATCTCGATGGCAATTTCATCGGTTGGCACCCGGGCATTGGCAAGAGAGACGTTACTTAACTGGAGTAAGTCATCCTCAATTTCCCTAGCGATAGGCTTTAATTCCTCCAGAGGAATATCGCCCACCAGGGCCATTTGGTACACCTGCTGCTGAAACTCAGCCTGAGAAATGGTGACCGGCTCCATATCGGCCGGGAAGGTGGCAATACTGTCAACGCGCAGCTTTACCTTATCGAGCACATCGGTCAGTTCTTCGTCTTTATCGATCTCCAGCGACACCCGGCCGCTGTTTCTGAATGCACGGGACACGGTGCGTTTAATTTCGCTAACGTCTTTCAGGCTTTCTTCTATTTTAATCAGGATACTTTCTTCAATTTCCTGGGGGGACGCACCGCGGTATTGCGCCGAAATATTAATATAGTTTCTCTCGATATTCGGAAACATCTGACGCTGAATGGTTTTATAACCAAAGGCACCCATTATCAGGATGAATATCATCAGCAGGTTTGCAGCAACCGAATTACGGGCAAACCACGAAATAAGCCCGGTTTGAGGGTTTAATGGATCTGACATTGCGGTGGTTTCCGTTAATTATGGTTGTTTTGCGACGAGTTTATCGGCACCTTCAATGACCTTAACGGCCATACCGTTTTGCGGGTATTCCGGTAATGTCATGACAATCCGGTCATTAGCAGTAATATCGACCCGAATTAAAAACTCGCTGCCTACTTCACGCACCACTTCAACCGGCTTGGCTACCAGTTTATCAGCGTCATCAAGGATCCAGAGCTGGCGACGGGTGATCAGTTCCTGGGGAATACGGTAGACGTTATCAATAGTTTTACCGGTAAAAGCCACTTTGGTGTAAGCACCAAAACGCAGCACCGGCTGCCCGGTTGTTAAACCATAAGGGTCATTTATTCTGGCCACCAGGTGGGTCATACGGGTCGCGCTGTCGTAAATGCCTGAGTCGCGAACAATGGTGGCAGAGCGTTTAATTTCGTCAGTGGTGCCGTTAAGCAAGGAGACTGTTGCTTCAATACCATTAACGGTTTCAGGCAGGAAGGCCTGGTCGAATCGGGCCAGAGGAAAGGTCACTTCGCCCACTTCCACATTGTATAACGTGGCCGCAGTGGTTCCCACGGTCAGAAAATCCCCTTTACCAATAGAGCGACTAACAATCAAAGCATCATAAGGCGCAACCACCTCAGTGTTGGCGAGGTCACGCTTAGCAATTTTCATTTGTGCCTGGGCGGCCTTAACGGCTGCTTCAGCAGATAAAATCTGTGGTTTACGCAAGTATAAATCGGTTACTCTTGAATTGGGTAAGGTGGCGGCTTCACGCTCGGCGACATTGGCCAGCGCTTTTTCTTCTATAAGCGCTGCCTGAGCATTGGCCAGTGCCGACTCCGCTTGTAGCAGGGCCGCGGTGTACGCATCTTTTTCAATCGAGAACAGCATTTCGCCACGCTTAACAATGCCGCCGGCAACGAACTTTGGATTCCATTCAACCACTTCTCCGCTCACCTGGGCCGCCAGGCGGGTGCTTTCTAATGGCGCAAGTTCGCCGAAAGCTTCAATATTAATGGCAAAGGATTCTGGCTTTAACTGGGTAATCTGAACGGTTGGCCGGGTATCGACCGATTCATTTTCTTCTGTGGTGTCACCTAGTGCGGTAACAGTCTTCATTGCTCCAATCCCCAGAACAATGATGGCTATTGGTAAGATGACTCTTAACAACTTCATATTTTGTACTTCCTTTGACCCTGGATACGCTTTTCTTTAGATTTATATTATGAGCGATGACATCTATCGGATCGCTTTATAATTGTAACGAACTATTAAAAAGTGATGCTGCGAAAGCCTATCGTTTTAAGGTGTTAATGATGACGTACTTAGGACCTTATTGCGACCCTTTTCTTTGGCCCGGTAAAGTGCCTTGTCTGCCAGTGAAAGGGCACTGTTCAGACCATTCGCCAGGTTGATCTGCGCCACACCAAAGCTGGCGGTGATTGTCAGTGAGGTGTTTTTGATTTCTACCGGCGTGGCCTGGAGTGTTTCACGGATTTTCTCGGCCAGCACCACGCCATTGCTCTCATTGGTGGTAGGCAGGACAAACAGAAATTCTTCGCCGCCCCAGCGCGCCACGCCATCCTGTTCCCTGATGACCTCCTTAAACAGATCAGCAACGTGCTTAAGGGCGATGTCTCCACCATCATGGCCGTAGTTATCATTAACCTGTTTAAAACGGTCGATATCACACAGAATAAGAGTAAGCTGTTCCTGCTGCCGTTTAGCGCGGTTTATCTCATGATCAATAAACTTCTGAATGCCGCGCCGGTTAGGCAGATTGGTCAGGGCGTCATATAACGCCTGTCGTTCAAATTTTTCACTGATATCGCGAATGATGATGAAGCTGGTTTGCCGGCTATGCTCGTAAAAGGCCGATAAAAAGGTCACGGTGGCGAAAGACAACAACAAACGCACTTTAAATTCGTGGGTATAACTGGCGATCAGCAGCGCATCACCGGGGGTAAACAGAATGACCGCGCACAGCGCGATAAACATGCCAACAGTAATAACCCCCCAGAATACTCCGGCAAAAAACATGGCGACCGGGGGCAGCACAAAAATCCATAGCGGGCCGGTGCCAGCCACGCCACCGAATATAACCAGGTACAGCATCAGGCTAAGCAGGCAGAGTACCAGCAGGGTAGGGGCTATAATATGATTGTTTTTTAACTTACTGTGCAGCAAAACCCCTTTACAGAGGCCAAACAGGGTCGCCGATGACAGTAACACAATGCCCAGGGTAAGCTGTTCGTTGAACACGGCTTTGATGCCCAGTACCAGCGTGATAGACATGCCCACAATAGCAAACAGGTTGATAACGACTATTTTGCGGTTTGTGTCTTCATCGTGATCGCTGCGACAGCCACTGGAAATCAGGCCGTTAAACAGCTGTGTTATAAAGGTGTAGGGATTATCTGTTTGTTTCAACTCTGGTTACAACATCGTTGGTTAATTCATCGATCAGCAATCGCATTTGCGACACTGAAAAAGCAAAACCATCCTTGTTGAGAGGTAACCCATAATTAAACTGAACAATCTGCGGTTCCGCTCCGTCCGTTGCCAGCCGGAATTTTCCTTTCAGGACCAACCTGCCATCGAAAGTAGGAATAAAGTCGTCCAGCTGTATGTCTAAAATGTACTCTGGTTGGGCAGGATTTGTCCACTTGCTTTGCACTCGAAGACGCATTTGGTGGTTTGCTGACAGTGATTCACTCAATGCCATCTTAAAATCGCGGTCAAAGGGCTCGGCCCAGACGTGTTTAGGCGCGAAATGGATTTCGCTGTCACTGAGCTGCAAACTTAGGTTGCGTTGTTTTAGGTAATCCGGTGCCGTCAGCGAGCGTAAAAACAGGCTGGGCTGGTCGCTAATATCGGCGCTGGATTGTGCCATCACCTGGGTGGGTTTATGCAGCAGGTAATAGTTTAAGCCAATCGGTTTACTGCTGCAGCCCGCCAACCATAGCACTGCGATACCGGCTATCCACTTCTTCATTGGTCTTGCTCCTGAGCCCGGGGCTGAATATCAATCTCGGCATTATCTGAAAAAATCAGGCCATTTGGGGTTTTATTGAGTTGCATAAGCAGCGGTTGAATGGCCCTGAGAGTCTCTTGCAGTGAGTCAACGGTATTGGCGATTTCCGCTTTACTTAATCCGCCTTCTGAGTAGTGCTGAAGGAGCCCCTCAAACGCTTGCAAACTATGCTGTATCTGGGTGTTTAGCTGTTCGGTATCGAGTGCAGCGATGGTTTCGTCAAAGTTATCGCTGGTTTCATTGACTGACTCGGCGGCTTCCTTGAGAGTGCCGATGACTGTGGTAATGTCTGCAATCAGTGTTTCCAGCGGCAGTGCATTGATTTTGTCCAAGATGGCATCGGCTTTTTGAGTGAGCTGAGTAAACTCACTGGATACAGTGGGAATAACGTCCATATCGTTAACCGATAACAGGGAAGCCGTGACCGGCTGATCGACGTGCTGCAGATCCACAAATAACCCGCCGGTAATAAAGTTGCCCATGCGTAGGGTAGCGCGCAGGTCTTTACGTATCCAGCGTCCCAGTCTGTCTCGCAGGAACGCGAGCCCCTCTTTGCTATCTTCCAGTCGTGCTTTGCCCGGATAAATATTGATGAGCACCGGGATTGGATATTCATCGTCCAGCAGGCTGCCAATGTCGACGTTATTGTCATTAATGGCTGCCACTTTACCAATCTGCAAGCCGCGATATTCTACCGGCGCTCCCACGGTGAGTCCGCGCACACTTTCGTCTATCAGCAGGACATACTGAGCGGCGTAACGAAACCGCTCATCGGCTGCGGCGTTATAGTCGCCGTAAATAACAAATTTGGCGTTATTATCTATCGGATTGCCTTTGGTGTCGCCTTGTGGGTTGCCAAAGGTCACCCCGTTAGCCAGTAAGGTTTCCAGGCTGCCGGTTTGAATGGTAAGGCCGTTAGAAGCCAGTTGCAGTTTCACGCCACTGACGTTCCAGAATCGCGTATTTTCATCAATTAACTTGTGATAAGGCGCGTGGATAAATGCCCGGTAGGTAATGCGCCCCAGCTCAACATCAAAGTGGACCTCTTCAAATTCGCCGACCTTAAACCCCTTGTAAATGATGGTATCACCCGGTTTATAGGTTAAATCATCCGTATCGCTGCTTAGCTCTACATGTAAGCCGGGGGTACCCGGCGGCGTAACCGGCGGACGTTCCAGAGCGGTAAAATGATCCTGTTCGGTTTGGCCGGTTTCAGCTGTCATGGCTATAAAACTACCGGAAAGCAGCGTATTGAGCCCGGAGACTTCAGAAAAAGACACTCGTGGCGCCACTACCCAGAAGCGGGTGTTTTCATTAAGCAGACGGGCGGCGCTCTTTTCCAGCCGGGCGGTCACGGTAACGCCGTCAAGCTCGGGCTTGAGCTCAATTTTCTTTACCTGCCCGACATCCAGGTCGCGAATTTTAATGGGCGTTTTATTGACTTCAATACCACTGGCTGAACTCATATCTATGGTGATTAGCGGGCCCTGGTTTTGCCATTGGTAATACACCATCCACGCGCCAATCAGTAACGCAATGATGGGAATTACCCAGACTTTGGAGATTCGCGTTGTTGGTTTTACTGCTGCATCATCGGTCATAAATCTGAGTCTTTCCTTTGCTGCCAGATTAAGCGGGAGTCAAAAGTCATCGCGGCCAGCATGGTAATAAATACCAGCGCACAAAAAGCCAGCGCTGCGGGGCCGGGGTGAATCGCCAGGGTACTGCCCAGCTGAATGAGCGCCACCAGAATGGCCACCACAAATACATCAATCATTGACCAGCGGCCGATAAATTCAATAAACCGGTAGTAGCGGATCTGCCTGCCGGGGTTTATCAGTTCTTTAAATTGTACCGCATAGGTCAGTCTGGCTAGCACCACCAGTTTAGCCACCGGGATCACAATACTGGCAACAAATATCACGAGGGCGACCGGATATGAACCCGACTGCCATAACGATATTACTCCGCCCATAATGGTGTTGGGCTCAGAGTTGCCAAACAGCTCCGTGCTCATTATCGGTAGTGCGTTAGCTGGAATATACAGGATTAACGCGGTAAACAGCAACGCCCAGGTACGCTGAATGCTTAGACTTGCCACCTGCGGCGTTAAGGGGGTGACTTCAGGGAGTTCACCATTATGTAACCAGAGTTTCAGGCGGGTATCATCAAAATAAAACAAGGCCGCGCTCATGGATACGCTGAACAGGACAAAGGCATAAAATGATAAACCAATGGCAATATCCGCCAGTGAGGTAATTTTTATCAGGCTGACCAGGGTACCAAGCAGGAAGATTTCAGCCATGCTCCAGGGCATCAGCCATTCAACCCAGCGCAACAGGGTTTTCATCCAGGGGCTCGGCGTACCGAGCAGCCGGCAGGTAAGCAGAATAATTAACCCGGTTAAAACCAGCCCGGGTAACACCAGGGTAGCCATGCCGGTGATCACTGCCAGGGTGAGGTAATCCTGCTCAACCAGTACATTCAGTCCGCCCGGTAAATCGATGCTGTTTTGCTGGCCATTGGCCCTGAAAGAGAGAAAATTAAAGGGCAACGACAGCAACAAAAAAATCATCGCAGACAGGGAAAGAGCCAGCGACGCAGGCATATCATTCCGATGATAAATGCTAAGCGTGTAGCCACAGCGCGGACACACAGCACGCTGTTTGTTTTGCAAAGCCGGTACGTTGACATTGGCTTCGCACTGAGGGCAGGTGATATTACAAAGAGGAGGCGCTGACATCACTGGCGTCGAAAAGGGTTTTAGTTAGCTTAACCTAAACCCTACCGACTTAAAATACAACGGGGCTCATTATGAGCCCCGTTGGTATCGCAAAATGGGATAAAACTCAGTAGCTGGCGTTACCCGGTGTACGCGGGAAGGGGATGACGTCGCGGACGTTTTGCATACCGGTCACATAGGCAACCAGACGTTCAAACCCTAAGCCAAAGCCAGAATGGGGCACCGTGCCGTAACGGCGTAAATCGCGGTACCAGCCGTAGTCTTCTTTGCTCAGGCCCATTTCGGCCAGGCGTGTATCGAATACGTCGAGTCGTTCTTCACGCTGTGAACCACCAATGATTTCGCCGATGCCAGGGGCCAGCACATCCATCGCTGCCACGGTTTTACCGTCATCATTTAAGCGCATGTAAAAGGCTTTAATGTCTTTCGGGTAGTTTTGCATGATGATGGGGGCACCAACATGTTCTTCTGCCAGATAACGTTCGTGCTCACTGGATAAATCAATCCCCCAGCTCACCGGGAATTCGAAATCTTTACCGCAGTTTTCCAGAATCGTAATGGCATCGGTATAATCCATGCGAACAAAATCGCTGCTGATGAGCTTTTCCAGACGACTAATGGCGTCTTTGTTGATGCGCTGGGCGAAGAATGCCATGTCGTCGGCACGCTCTTCGAGAACGGCTTTGCAGACATATTTGAGCATGTCTTCTGAGAGCTGGGCAATATCACCTAAGTCGGCAAAAGCCACTTCTGGTTCAATCATCCAGAATTCAGCCAGGTGGCGGGAGGTGTTGCTGTTCTCCGCCCGGAATGTCGGCCCAAAGGTATAGATTTTAGACATGGCACAGGCGTAAGTCTCACCGTTTAACTGACCAGATACTGTCAGGTAAGCTTCGCGGCCAAAAAAGTCTTCGCTATAATCCACATCGCCTTTTTCGGTTTTAGGCACGTTCATCATATCCAGCGTTGATACGCGGAACAGTTCACCGGCGCCTTCGGTATCGCTGGCAGTGATTATCGGCGTGCTTATCCAGAAGTAACCCTGCTCGTGGAAGAAGCGATGGATCGCCTGCGACAAACAGTTGCGGATCCGGGTTACGGCGCCAATCACATTGGTACGGGCACGTAAATGGGCGTGTTCACGCAGATACTCAATAGAGTGGCGCTTTGCCGCCATTGGATAGGTATCCGGGTTTTCAACCCAGCCCACGACTGCCACGTCTGTAGCATCCAGTTCCAGCGCCTGGCCTTTACCTTCTGACGCTTTCACACTGGCAGTAACAACCAGTGAACAGCCTGCCGTTAAGCGTTGAATATCAGCATAATTGGGTAAAGTATTGAGCGCTATCACCTGAACAGGATCGAAACAACTGCCGTCATGCAAAGCAATAAATGAAAGGCCCGCTTTAGAGTCGCGTCGTGTGCGAACCCAGCCCTTTACCGTTACCGATTCGCCAACCGCGTACTTACCAGCCAGTACGTCAACTACGGGGGCGTGTGTCATGGTTACTTTCTCCAATAAAAGTGTGTCTTTATATAATCGCAAATCATCGCATAGGCTAAGCGTGATTGCATCCAGATTCATTAAACAAAATGGCGTCTTGGCCGATATTAGGTGTAAGAGCGGTAAAAACACCGCTTTTAGCCCGACTGCTGCCTGATTATTAAGCAGTGTAGTAATGACTTTAGCCAACCAGGCGCTAGTATACTTATTCGCTTTGCGGATACTAGCGATACAAAGATAAATGACAACCAGGCAAGTACAAAAATTTGGTCAGGAGCGCAGAAAAAAATCGCGTGAACAGGATACCTATTACCGGGTTGTAGTCACCCTCAATTCGCTCGCCTGGCTTTCACTGGTGATTTGTTTAATTCTGTTTCATTTTGCCCGGCCTGAGATGGTTTCTGGTGTGCAGCAATTCTGGGGGATTGAAGGGCGTACCAGTTGGGCGCCTCAATATATCGATGCGCTCATCATGTTATTGCAGGGTTGTTTGGTAACCAGTTTGCTAACCATGTTTCTGCGTTCACGCCGCAACCGCCGCAAAAGCGACCGTTATGGCGTTAATTTATTTATTCTGGCCGGGATCAGCTCACTGAGCCTGGTTACTCTTAATGCTGCAGCGCTGTCATAAGTCAGCGCTGCCCGCAATATTACCTAGCCGCCGATAAAGCTGCTATTGATTAAATACCAGGTATAGCCCACGTAAGCCGCAACAAACACGCCACCTTCCAGTCGGTTTAGGCGTCCAGGGCCTTTCAGACCGATACAGAAAATAAACAGCGCCACTGAGGCGACCAACATAAACAGCACGTCGCGATACAAAAAGTCAGAGCTTACTTCCATGGGGTGAATAACACCGGCTATCCCGACCACTGCCAGCGTATTAAACATGTTGGAGCCAATCACATTGCCCAGGGCCAGGTCGTGTTCGCCTTTTTTCACCGCTGCCAGGGAAGAAGCGAGTTCAGGTAATGAAGTGCCTATGGCAATAATGGTTAAACCGATCACGACGTCGCTGACGCCGAAGAAAGTGGCTACTTCTACTGCGCCCCATACCAGCAAACGAGAACTGGCGACCAGGATGACGAGTCCAATAATAAGCCACAGGGTTTCTTTCTTAAGGTTAGTCTCGGCCTGATTGAGCTCTTCATTGTATTCTTCAGCCAGGGCATCTTTATCGCCGCGCATACCTGTCCAGATACTCCAGGAAATCAATAAGATAAACAATCCAAGTAAGGAAAATGCGTCATCTTTGGACACCTGTAAATCCAGTACCTGCCAGGCCGCGAAAAATGTCAGGCCGAGCATGATGGGGAGTTCTTTACGAATAATTTCTGAGCGTACGGCGATCGGGCTGATCAGCGCAGTGATACCCAGAATCAGGGCTATGTTGGCGATATTCGAGCCATAGGCGTTACCCAAAGCGATGCCTGAGCTTTGTTCCATCGCAGCGATAATAGAGACGATTATCTCGGGGGCTGAAGTACCAAATCCAATGATCAACATACCGATAAGGATGGGTGACAGACCAAAATGCTTCGCAACAGTAGCAGCACCGCCGACAAACTTATCCGCACTCCATAACAATAGTGGTAACCCGATGATAATAGCGACACTCGCTAACAACATATAATCTCCTTGAGCAGCCTGCGCACCAACCAATGGTGCCGGGGTAGGCGCAGAATAGAGCATAACCCTTTCACAATGCAAATACATCGGTCGCAGCAGAAACAAAACAGGTCGTAACGATAAAAATTATCCGTTATTCCGCTCGACCGCTTACCAGTAATATAGAGCAATAACTTAACGCAGGAGACATTCTGGCAATAGGGCCAGGTCTTTTCCGGCGTAGCTGTAAGGACAGATAACTTTTCATGCATCACACTCTGATTGTGGCCAATCAACACATCGACCTGGACGTCCCTTCATTAACGGTGCTCAGTTTCGAACAATACCTGTCGGATTATCCCAAGTGGAACGAACCGAAAACACGGGTTATTAACCTATGTGATACAGAGCAATACCTGAGTAACGGTTACTATTGTTCATTGTTGGCTGAGGCCAGACAGCACCGGGTCATTCCCAGTGTGAATACGATTAACGATTTGCGTTTGGTGAAAGCCGGACAAGAAGGACAGTCGCTGGTCATTAAACCGCAGGAGAAGGCGATTATCGACAGCCTTGGCGGTGAGTTTTTTGTGTGCTTTGGTAAAACCGAAGACAGTCGTCTGAAACGCATTGCTGCTTCGGCATTTGGCCGCTATCCGAGCCCCCTGTTAAAACTGACCGTGCGTCAGGAACAGGCAACGGTTTCCTGTGTGTCGGTTGGATTTAATGCCATCCCCGATGCGCTGCAAAGCGCTTTTATTGAGCGGCTTGGTCAGTTTACCCGGCAGCAGTGGCGTACCTCTGCGAAAAGCAAACAATCGCGCTGGGATATGGCTATTTTGGTTGACCCTGAAGAATCAACGCCGCCCAGTGATAAAAAAGCCATTGCACAGTTTGTGAAAGCGGCAGCAAAGGCAGGCTTTCATGCCGAGGTGGTTACCGCTGAAACCATTGGTGATGTGGCACAGTACGATGCCTTGTTTATCCGGGAAACCACAGCGATTGACCATCAGACCTACCGGTTAGCGCGTGCGGCAGAACGAGAAGGGGTGGTGGTGATGGATGACAGTCAGTCCATACTGCGCTGTTGTAACAAAATTTTCCTGCAGGATGCCTTTAGCTATCACAAGGTACCGGCGCCGAAAAGTCAGTTTGTGACAGATGCGGAATTATCCACCTGCGAAGCGCTGATAGACGCCTTGCAGCTGCCGATTATACTGAAATTACCGGAGAGCTCTTTTTCCAAAGGCGTTTATAAAGTCGAGACCCGTGAAGCCTTACAGGAAAAGCTCAGTATGATGCTTGAAGCTTCCGCATTAGTCCTGGCTCAGGAATACATTTTTACCGAATTCGACTGGCGTATCGGCATGCTTGGCGGCCGGCCCATTTATGCCTGCAAGTACTTTATGGCTCGCAATCACTGGCAAATTTACAACCATGCAGACGGTAAGTCTGATTCGGGCGACTTTGTAACCATGCCGACTTTTGAAGTGCCCAAACAGGTTCTAAAAGCGGCCATTGCCGCCGCAGATGTGGCGGGAAAAGGCTTGTACGGTGTTGATTTAAAGCAGCGCGGTAACAAAGTTTACGTGATTGAAGTGAATGATAACCCCAATATTGATGCCGGGATTGAAGATAAGTATCTGGGCAACGAACTCTACCTGCTCATTATGCAGGAGTTTGTCAGTCGCCTGGAACGCCGGGGGCGTCAGGAATGAACCCGGTGACACCTTGCTGGTTGTTACGACCTGCGCAAAACAGTGATCTAACGGCACTATTGGCGCTGGAAAACGGCTGTTTTAGCGCCGACCGACTCAGTCGGCGCAGTTTCCGTCATTACCTGCACAGCACTAATGCCGAAATGGTGGTGGCTGATGCTGGTGGCGAACTGCAGGGCTATGGCCTGCTGTTAGTTCGCCGGGGAACATTGCTGACCCGCTTATACTCACTCGCCGTGGCGCCACAAGCGCGTGGGCAAGGCATGGCAGAAGCCATTATTGGTTATCTGGAAAAGCGTGCCAGTAAGCGTGGCAAGCGGTACATGCGCCTGGAAGTGGCGGAGCACAATGAGTCCGCCATTCGGCTGTATACCCGTCTGGGGTTTGAGTCGTTTGCCATCACCCCACATTACTATGAGGATGACGCAACCGCGATCCGTATGCAAAAAGCACTGCCTCTCGATACCCCGGATATTCAGCACAGGTTATGCCCGTGGTATCAGCAATCCACGGCATTCACCTGTGGGCCGGCCAGCCTGATGATGGCAATGGCAATGATTGATCCGACGGTCAGGTTATCGCAGACTGAAGAATTTGCTATCTGGCGTGAATCGAATACCGTTTACATGACCAGTGGCCCTGCGGGTACGCATCCGCTGGGACTGGCGATGTCGGCCATGGAGCGAGGATTCGACGTGAAAGTCTATTTAAGCCATGAAGGCCCATTGTTTGTGGATGGGGTGCGTAACGAGCACAAACGACAGACTCTTATGGCCGTAGAAGAGCAATTTTCAATTGAAGCCGAAGCCCGCCAGGTGCCGGTGTTTTACAGTAACTGGCTGGATATTCTCGATAACGAAGCTAACGCGCCGCACAGTGCGTTAATGTGCCTTATCAGTACTTACCGGCTGGATCGCTCAAAAGCACCTCACTGGGTAGTGATTACCGGTACCGATGAACATTGCGTGTATATCCACGATCCGGACCCGGATACCGATACTGCGGTTTCCCGGATCCTTGACTACCAGCATGTGCCCATTGCCAGGGAAGACTTCCAGCGCATGACAAGCTATGGCAAGCGTCGGGTTCAGGCCGCTATCGTGTTACGGCGGCGGTCCCCGGAACTGGGGACTGGCGACTTAATGTGCAGTGATTTTGATCTGGCGGTTTAGATTACGCATAGCCTCAACCAGTTTCAGCAGATCATTGACCGTGCCTTTAAACGCCGAGTGCTTGGTAACCATTTCATTACCTGCATGGCTTAACTGGCCCTGATTGGCCGGGTCGAACATTTCAGTTTGCTCGGCCAGAGAGTCCCATTCCGCCTGAACAGAGGCCGGAATAAGGTGGCGCTTGGCCATCAATTTGTCTCTGATTTGCAACAGCTGGCCAGTAAGCAATGTATGATTTTTAGGTGTATCTGTCATGGTTGTTTTCCTCACTTCAATCGCATGGCCCGAGAAAGTGGGGCGTTTCGCGATATTGAGTAAATATTAATCGATAAAACGTAAGTAAAAGGTGTTTACCATGATGATTAGGTAGCAAATTTGATACCTATTGTGCAGCCGTTAATAAAAAAATTTAGTGGCTGAAGACCTGACGTTGCTTTTTGCGACGGTTTCGCAGCCAGGCTACTGGCAGCCAAAGCAATAAATACAGGGTGAGAGAAGTGGCCAGTGCAGAGCCGATAGCCTGAGGTTGTAGCGGCAGGGAAGGCTGATAAAAGGTGAGCACCTGGCTCAAGCGCGGGTACTGAACCGGCTGGGCAAAATACCAGAATTGTTCGAAATAATTACTGGTTCGCAAGGTTTGTAACGCTTGCTGAGCATCTTTATGGGCTTGTAATACCGTTTGTTTGTGTACTGCATCATCTCTCACCAGCGGGTCTTCATTGGCTTTGAGCGCGATGAGCATGGCGCTGACACTGGCATAGTCATAGGTATCGGCGAGTTGTTGATAGTGGTCGACTTCGGCCTGTGTGGCGTCGACATAGCCATTGAGATACTGCAGATAATGGTCGGTGACGATGGGTACCTGTAACATCAGAATAAGCAGCGCAGCAAACCATACCTTGTCAATTAATCGCATGATTATCATTTACTGCGGCTCCTCAATGCTTTATCCGTAAGTTGTGCTCAGGCAGTGATAAATGGCATCACTCAGGCGGCTAAGCTGCTCAGATGAAATAACGTAGGGTGGCATAATATAAACGAGTTTGCCGAACGGACGGATCCATACGCCGGATTTTACAAACAAAGGCTGTAAACGTTTCATATCTACCGGGTGTCTGGTCTCTACCACGCCGATGGCACCTAATACTCTGACATCCTCCACGCAGGCAAGTTCATTGCAGCGGGATAGCTCTGTTGTTAGTTGTGTTTCGATAGCCTGGACCTGGCCCTGCCAGCCCCCCTGATTAATCAGTGACAAACTGGCTCCGGCGACCGCGCAGGCCAGTGGGTTACCCATAAACGTAGGACCGTGCATAAACACGCCTGGACTACCTTCGCAAACACCGCGTGCCACATCTTCTGTACAAAGGGTAGCAGCCAGAGTCATATAGCCACCGGTCAGGGCCTTTCCTACACACATGATATCGGGGCTGATTTGGGCGTGATCGCAGCCAAACAACGTACCGGTACGGCCAAAACCGGTGGCAATTTCATCACAAATCAACAGTACATCGTAAGTATCACAAAGCTGGCGACAACGTCGTAAATATTCGGGGTGATAAAAACGCATACCGCCTGCGCCCTGAACTACCGGTTCGAGGATCAGGGCTGCCAGTTCCTCATGGTGACGCGCGAAGAGCTCTTCAAGTGGCAAAATATCATCTTCGCTGAAGGCCTGGCCAAACCGGGTTTGCGGTGCCGGAGCAAACACATGTTTGGTGAGCGTATTGGTGAACAGACTGTGCATGCCGTTGACCGGATCACAGACTGACATGGCGGCGAAGGTATCGCCATGATAACCATTACGGGGGGCGATCAGGCGGGATTTTTCCGGTCTGCCCTGACACGCCCAGTACTGCACAGCCATTTTGATGGCCACTTCTACCGAGACTGATCCGGAATCTGCCAGAAATACCCGCTCAAGACCTGCCGGGGCCATAGACAATAGTTGTCGGCACAGACTAACGGCTGGCTCGTGAGTCAGGCCGCCAAACATCACATGGCTGAATTGATCAATCTGGTGGTGCGCGGCGGCGTTTAATGCTGGGTGATTGTAGCCATGAATAGCGGCCCACCAACTGGACATGCCGTCGACGAGGACTTCACCGGATGCGAGGGTAATTTCTGCGCCGCTGGCGCCACTGACCTCAAAACAAGGCAACGGATCGATGGCGGAAGTATAAGGATGCCAGATATGTTGCTGGTCAAATTCTTTATTGGTTAAATCATGCACAGTAGTAAAGCTTAAAAGGTTAATTTGGTTGACAAGTTTTTGCTGCTGCATAGACTAAGCGACCAGACACAAAGAGTAAAGGAAAGGCCATGCAGGCATCACAACATAATAGCACTGAAGCGGTTGTTCGACATGACTGGAGCCGGGCAGAAGTTGAGGCATTATATGCCATGCCGTTCAACGATTTATTATTCAAAGCCCAGGTTGTTCATCGTCAGCACTTTGACCCTAATCAGGTGCAGGTGAGCACACTGTTATCGATTAAAACCGGTGCTTGTCCTGAGGATTGTAAATACTGCCCTCAAAGTGCCCGTTATGATACCGGTCTTGAAAAAGAACGCCTGCTTGAAATCGAAAAAGTTATTGAACGCGCGAAAGAAGCCAAACAAACCGGTTCAACCCGTTTTTGTATGGGAGCTGCGTGGCGTAACCCCAAAGAACGCGATATGCCGTATCTGACACAAATGGTGGCAGAAGTAAAAGCGATGGGCCTTGAAACCTGTATGACACTCGGCATGTTAACTCGTGATCAGGCGGTAGCACTTAAGCAGGCAGGCCTGGATTACTATAACCATAATCTTGATACGTCGCCGGAGTTTTATGGCGACATTATCACCACCCGAACCTACCAGGATCGTCTCGATACCCTGCAAAATGTGCGGGAAGTCGGAATGAACGTTTGCTCTGGTGGCATTGTCGGGATGGGTGAAACCCTGGCTGACCGTGCTTCATTGCTTATTCAACTGGCCAATCTGCCAGAACAGCCGCAAAGTGTGCCGATTAATATGCTGGTAAAGGTGGACGGCACGCCATTAGATAAACTGGACGATATGGAGCCCTTCGACTTTATTCGAACCATTGCGGTAGCGCGGATTATGATGCCTCAGTCTCACGTTCGATTGTCTGCCGGTCGTGAACAAATGAATGAACAAATGCAGGCCCTGTGTTTTATGGCCGGTGCTAACTCTATATTCTACGGTTGTAAACTGCTTACCACCTCAAACCCTGATACTCATGAAGATGTGGTGCTGTTTAAAAAACTGGGGATTAACTCTGAGCGTACCCGTGAGTATTCCGACGAAGCGCATCAGCTGGCGCTGGAAGAAGCTATCGAGGAGCACAATACGCCTCAGTCTGAACTGTTTTATGATGCCACTGAAAAAGGCCAAACTGAGTCTGCATAATGGCCTTTGATTTTATTGATGCGCAGTTGAGCGAGCGTCAACAGCAGGGATATTACCGTCAGCGTAGCCCCGTGGACTATGAACGCGATGGCGTTATCGCGGTTAACGGTGAGCATTATCTCAATTTTGGCAGCAATGACTATTTGGGATTACGTCACGACCAGGGAGTATTACAAGCCTGGGTTGAAGGGCTGGCTCAATTTGGTGCCGGCAGTGGGGCATCGCCACTGGTTACCGGATACAGCGTGGCACATCGCGAGCTGGAACTGATGCTGGCGGATGCGCTCGGATATGACGCGGTGCTGTTGTTTAATTCAGGCTTTGCTGCCAATCAGGCGATTTGTCAGGCATTGTTTTCTGCTTCCGGCGATATCATTGCAGATAAATTTATGCATGCCTCTTTTATTGAAGGCGCTCAGGCCAGTCAGGGAAATCTGCGCCGCTTTGCTCACAATGACATGGCCCACCTCGACACTGTGCTGACCAAAACTCGCTCAGACAATTGCCTGATTGCCTCTGAAGGGGTGTTCAGTATGGACGGTGACAGTCCTGACGTAAACGCGCTGGTCAGCAAAGCCAAAGCGTCAGCCAGCTGGCTGATGCTCGATGATGCGCATGCGTTTGGGGTAACCGGTGAAACCGGATTAGGCTCAGTTGAAAGCTTTGGCCTGAAGCAAACAGATTGCCAGATTGTGATGGGCACCTTTGGCAAAGCGGTAGGCACGGCGGGTGCTTTTGTGGCGGGCAGCCACAGCCTGATAGATTATCTGGTTAACTATGCGCGCCACTATATATATTCCACGGCCTTTCCGCCGGCGCAGGCGGTTGCCACTATTTACGCGTTAAACTGCGTAACAACCGGCTCTCAGCGGGAGCAGTTGCACAATAATATTGCTTACTTTAAACAACGTGCCTCACAGGAAGGTTTGCAGCTACTTGATTCAAACAGTGCAATACAGCCACTGATCGTGGGTGAGCCTGAACTGGCCAAACACTATTCAGCGGCACTGGCCAGGCGAGGACTCTGGGTGCCGGCCATGCGCCATCCAACAGTGCCTAAAGGCTCTGACCGCCTGCGGGTTACTTTAAGCGCAGTGCAGACTACTCAGGACATTGATGCCTTAATCGACGGGCTCAATCTGGTCCGCCAGGAGTTACAGCATGGCCCTGATTGAACCGCTGTTAAACCCGACGCAGGCCACTCAGAAAGACGACATAGCCAGGCGTTTTAGCGTAGCCGCCAGTCAGTATGACCGGGTTGCCAATATCCAGGCCGAAATAGCCAGCGCCACGCTGGCGCGCGTATCTTCTGTAACCGTGGCTAAAGCATTGGATATTGGTTGTGGCACCGGCCGTCATACCTATCAGCTTAGCCGGTTAGGCGGCGAAACAACCGGGCTCGATTTAGCTGCAGGCATGGTGAGTCAGGCCCGACAAAATTATCCGGGATTACATTTTATACAGGGTGACGCTGAACAGTTGCCCTGGCAGGCTGAAACCTTTGATCTGATAGTGTCCACTATGGCCTTGCAGTGGTGCCGCCGACCACAGGCGCCGCTCGCTGAGGTTCACCGCGTGCTAAACGGCGGCGGACGCGTTGAGCTGGCCATAATGGTAGACGGCTCATTTGCTGAATTGCGCGAAGCTAGCAGACAGACCGGGGTTAAGCTGCACATTAATGACCTGTTTACTGCCAGTGACTGGCTCACTGCGGTTAGCCAGTCCGGCCTGATCTGCAAGGCCCACGATCTGACCGGCTATACCGATCAGTTTGCCGGATTGCTTGAGCTACTGCGCTCGATTAAAGACGTGGGGGCCGGGAGTGGAAACCTGAGCTCACATCGACAAGGGCTGACCCGCAGGCATTTAAAGCAGCTCGAGTCAGTGATGCCGCGCAGCGGGCAGGGCCTGTTAACCAATACCTATAGCGTATTGCACCTGACACTGGAGAAAGCACTGTGACCCAGGCACTTTTTGTCACCGGTACCGATACTGAAGTGGGCAAAACCTACGTGAGTGCGATGTTACTTAAAGCGGCCGCTCTGGCAGATAAACGTGTTGTTGGTTACAAGCCGGTGGCAGCTGGCTGTGAATGGCAGGACGGGCAATGGCAAAATGAAGATGCGCTGGCATTAATGGCGGCATCGAACGTGTCTGTGACGCTTGAAGAAGTTAACCCTATTGCACTGGAACCCGCTATTGCACCGCATATCGCGGCCAGGCTGGTTAATACGCCAATCAGTGAAGCAGTCATTAAAGCTGGCTATCAACATCTGCTGGACAGGCAGGCCGATGTGTTACTGATGGAAGGGGCGGGAGGCTGGCGATTACCGCTTAGCAACGACCGCTTTTTAAGCGATGTGGTTAAGGACCTTCAACTGGAGGTTATTCTGGTGGTCGGAATGCGGCTTGGCTGTTTAAATCATGCTTTGCTAACGGCTGAAGCGATTAAGGCTGATGGCCTGAATATTAAAGGCTGGATAGCTAATATCCTGGCCCCCGAAATGCCCTGTCTGAACGAAAACCTGGCGACGCTCGAGCAGTTGATGCCGGCACCGCGACTGGCGACAATTCCTTATCAGCTTACGCCAGACCTTGCCGCACTCGCTGAGATATTTAACTGAGATAGTGGGTCAGATCCTGGCCCGGAGCAATAGGTGTTTTATCGTTGCCGCTGAAGCAAAAGCCTTCCAGTTCACCCAGTAACGTCAGCCGACCTTTGCTGTATTGCAGGGCGGTGCCTTCTCGGATGGCCAGCACCGGCGTTTCAGGGCTGAGTCGGGTGAATTCAAATAAACGGTCATCCCGGGTTTCGCCATTGTGTCCTGGCGGCTGATAGTCCGTGTAGTGTGGGTTCAACTGACAACTTAAAAAATTCAGCGCGGCGAAGGAGGGCGGTTCAACGATTGGCATATCGTTTGTAGTGCGAATGCTGTTACCGCAAATATTACTGCCTGCGCTCCAGCCTATGTAGGGCAACCCCTGGCTAACTTTTCGCTGTAAAGGCTCAAGCAAAGACTGCTTGTACAGCTCATTGAGTAAGTTAAACGTATTACCGCCACCTACCAGTATGGCCCGGGCGGATGAAACGGCATCTGCCGGCGCATCACAGGTGTGAATGCCCGTAATGGTCAGTTCAGGGAGTGCCTGGCGGACCTTTTCGACGTAGTCATCCCATTCCAGGGTCACCCCGGCAAACGGAATAAACAGCACGTCTTTCTCGTCACCGAGGTGCTCGAAAATCATTTCGCGGGCGTGTTCCAGATACGCTTCATCGCCCATGCGGGAACTGGATAGCATTAGCACGTGTGCATTGTTTTCTGTCGGCATTCAACTTTCTCTTTGTTTTTTTCGTGGGTTTTAGCATAGTGTTAAACGCGAATGATAAGTACAATACCACGCTCGAACCGGTGGGGTAAGTCGCATTGCCAGGAGGCCGGGTACTCGCAGGCTCAAAATACTGACGTAAAGATAGGAATTACCATGACATCACCCAAAGCTGTTTTATTTGTCTGTCTTGGCAATATTTGCCGCTCGCCGACAGCCGAAGCGGTGTTCAGACACAAAGCTGATGCTGCCGGACTCAAGCTGACCATTGACTCGGCTGGTACGCATGGATACCACATTGGCAGTGCGCCGGATAAGCGTTCCCAAGCGGCCGGAAAAGAACGCGGTTACAGCTTCAAAGGCCTCAAGTGCCGCCGCGTAAGCGATACCGACTTTGAAACCTTCGACCTGATTCTGGCCATGGACCAGAGCAATCTGGATAACCTGCGTGAAATGAGCGAGCCGGAGCACCACCATAAAATTCGCCTGATGCTGGATTTTGCCGGTTACGAAAACGAAGAAGTGCCCGACCCCTACTATGGGGGTAAGAAAGGCTTTGAGCTGGTGCTGAGTCTAATTGAAGAAGCCTCCGACGGTATTATTAAGGCGCTCAAGGGGTAATGTTGGCCCCCGCCTCCAAATGGACTGTTGGTGCCCTGGGTGTGGTATTACTGCTGTGTTTTTCGGCATTGCTTGCCAGCGTCTGGTGGCAGGCTGATACCACCGCCGAAACCCGCTGGTACATTCTGCTAAATTTACAGCTGCCGCTGGCAGTTACCGCCACGGTTGTTGGCGCCGCTTTGTGTGTCAGTGGGGCGGCTCTGCAGGTGGTTTTGCGCAATCCGCTGGCCGACCCCGGTATTATTGGTATTGCCAGTGGAGCGAGCCTGATGGCGGCGCTAGTGCTGATCCTGATGCCCGAATGGATGGTAAGTACCCTGCATTACAGTATGCCGCTGGCGTGTTTTGCCGGAGCGTTGATGTCGACCGCGATTATCTATCGGCTCTCGGCTCGTCTGCGGGGCCTGAATACTGCGGTGATCCTGGCCGGTATTGCCATTACTACGCTAACCAGCGCGGTAATGGGCTGGCTCTATTTGTTTGCCGATGCGCAGTCGATGCGTAATCTTACTTTCTGGGTCATGGGCAGCCTGCATCAGGCGGATGGTTGGATCCTGCTGTGGAGTGCGCCGCTGATACTGGCAAGCTGCTTCCTTATTATCGCCAAAGGCAAGACCCTCAATTATCTGTATAACGGCGAGCTGACGGCGCGCAGTGCGGGAATTGACCCTGCCCATGAGAGCAAGGTCGTTCTTATTGCCTGCGCGCTGGCGGTGGGCGCTGCAGTGGCCATTGCCGGTTCCATCGCATTTTTGGGCTTATTAGTGCCTCATTACGTCAGATTGCTGATGGGGTTTGATAACCGGGTGGTGTTACCGGCCAGCGCATTGTGTGGTGGGGTCATGTTACTGCTGGTGGCGTTGTTCTCGGACTTGTTGCCCTATGCTACCTTGCCGGTATCCATGCTGACTGCATCACTGGGGGGCCCGCTGCTGCTTTATGCCTTGCTCAAGGGGCAGTTTAAATGAGCCAGTCAATTAGGCTCGATAACGTGTGCCTGGACCAGCGCCTGAGTAATATATCGGTTACCATAATGCAGCCTGGCATTACCTGTCTGTTGGGGTCCAATGGGGCCGGGAAGTCTTCGTTGCTGCTGGTGCTGGCCGGTTTGGTAGAACCTGAGCAAGGGCAGGTATACTGGGGGCAGACCGATGTGTTTACCTCGCCGCTGGCGGTACTGTCGGTGCACCGGTGTTTCGTGGCGCAACAGCACAGCATTCAGTTTGAGCTGACGGGTCGCGAATGCCTGCAATTTTTAAGTCCTTCTCAGAGTACTGATATCCCCGGTGAGCTGATCCGTAAACTGGACATTGCCGACTTGCTGGATAAACCCATTACCCGGATGTCCGGGGGAGAGTTACAGCGGATCATGATTAGCCGTGCGCTGCTACAGGTGTGGCCAGCTATTAAATCCGGTAATGCTATTATAGTGCTCGACGAGCCACTGCAAGGTGTGGATATACGTCATCAGACGGTGTTGATGCATTGGCTTAGTGCGCTGGCGAAGGTCGGAAACCAAATAATTATGAGCTGCCATGATATCAATATTGCTAATACCTTTGCCGATACGGTATTGTTAGCAAAGGCAGGGCAAATGCTTGCATACGGACCTACCAGAGATGTACTCAACCTGTCTAACCTGTGGCTAACCTTTGATTGTCAGTTTGAATGCCTGTTTAAGGACGAGCAGCGGCATTTTATTCCCGTACGTCATGTAACTGGTTTTTAAAAGATTAGTCGTTTTCTGAAATCTCCCATTTGAAAGAGGTGCTAAGTGAATAACTGGCAACCAGATAGCTGGCGTGCAAAACCGATTTTGCAACAGCCAGAATACGAGGATAAAGCTGAACTGGCGAAGGTCGAGGAGACCCTGAGTTCGTATCCTCCTTTAGTGTTTGCCGCTGAAGCCCGAGAGCTGCGACGCCAGCTTGGTCAGGTTTGCGAAGGTAAAGGGTTCTTACTGCAAGGCGGTGACTGTGCGGAATCGTTTAGCGAGTTTAATGCACCTAAGATCCGCGATACCTTTAAAGTGCTGTTGCAAATGGCCATTGTACTGACCTTCGCCGGTCGATGCCCGGTGACCAAAGTGGCTCGTATGGCGGGGCAGTATGCCAAACCTCGCTCGTCAGACCTTGAAACCATTAATGGTGTAACACTGCCCAGCTATCGTGGTGATATTATCAATAGCTTCGAATTTACCGAAGCAGCCCGCCGGCCGGATCCACAACGTCTGGTTGAGGCTTATCATCGCAGTTCTGCCACGTTAAACCTGCTGCGCGCTTTCGCCCAGGGCGGACTTGCCGATTTGCATGAAGTTAACCGTTGGAACATGGCGTTTCTGGAAAATAACCCGCAAAAAGATAAGTATCTGGACCTGTCCCGTCGTATTCAGGATACGCTGGAGTTTATGGATGTTATTGGGCTTAACGCTACCAATACGCCGTCGTTACACGAAACGTCTCTGTTTACTTCCCATGAAGCCTTGTTACTCAATTATGAGCAATCCCTGACGCGTATTGATACGCTGACAGGCAAGCCTTATGACTGTTCTGCGCATATGGTGTGGATTGGTGAACGCACCCGTCAGCTTGATCATGCTCACATTGAGTTTTTCCGCGGCATTAACAACCCGGTTGGGGTGAAAGTAGGTCCGTCAATGGAAGAGGATGAACTCATCCGCCTGATTGACGCACTGAACCCGAATAACGATCCGGGCAGATTAACCCTAATCACTCGTATGGGCGCGGACAAGCTGGAAGCGAATTTGCCACGCCTGTTACGCCGGGTGAAAGCAGAAGGCCGCAACGTAGTGTGGAGCTCGGACCCCATGCACGGTAATACTTTCTCAGCGTCAAGTGGCTACAAAACCCGTAACTTTGATGCCATCCTGAGCGAGATTAAGCAGTTTTTCCAGGCCCATGAAGCCGAGGGCACTTACGCCGGCGGTATTCACCTGGAGATGACCGGTCAGCATGTTACCGAATGTACCGGTGGCGCTTATCAGATCAGTGATGAAGATCTTAAAGAAGCGTATAAAACTCAGTGTGATCCGCGTTTAAATGCTGATCAGGTACTGGAAATGGCGTTTCTGGTAGCGGATCACTTACGCAGTAAGTAATCTGTTGTGAGCTGAACAGGCTAATTATAAGAGCGCAGCGAGACAATCGCTGCGCTCTTTTTCGTTCAGTACGCCGCTGAAGATGGTTTTACGGCGCAGCGCCGTGGTGGTTTTATCGGTTGCGGTCATCGCCCTGATAAACGCCTCTGGGTTATCTGCCTGCGCGAGAATGGCCTGCCAGTTAAGATAAGCGCCGTAACTCAGTAATTGTTGCTCATAGCGTTGTTGTAGCGTAGCGGTTGCCTGGTTCAACCGAGCTGGCTCTGCCAGTACTTTGCGGGCAATACAGTCATGTAAACACAGGCTGCGCCTGTCAGCTTCCTGTTGCTGATACTTCTTTTGATGATAAACCATGGTGTTAGTCGTCAATTAACGGCGTTAACATACCTTCCATGCCGTTAAGCTTTATTTCGTACATGAGTGCCAGTTGCTCGCCCAGCTTACCGGCCGGAAAGCCTTGTTTGTTAAACCACACCAGATAAGGCTCTGGTAACTGGATAAGCTTGCGCCCGGCATATTTGCCAAAGGGCATCTTCTGATTAATAGCCTGTTTGAGGGCGGCCGGGTCCTGCATTGACGCTGTCATAATTAATTTGCCTGTTTTTGCTGAGCCTGCCAGAGACCGGCATAAACACCTTGTTGGCTGAGGAGGGTGACATGATTGCCTTGTTCGATGATCTGCCCCTGGTGCATTACCAGAATGTTATCGGCATCCACGATAGTGGACAACCGGTGGGCTATCACCAGGCTGGTATGACCCTGGGCCACTTCACGTAACGCCCGCAATATGGCTTGTTCTGACTGACTGTCCAGTGACGAGGTGGCTTCGTCAAATACCATAATTGCCGGACGCTTTAATATCGCCCGGGCAATGGCAACCCGTTGTTTCTCACCGCCAGACAGTTTCAGTCCGCGTTCACCCACTGTGGTTTGGGCACCTTCGGGCAAATGACTGATAAACTGATCCAAATGGGCCAGTCGAATGGCTTCATTGACCTCTTCTTCGCTGGCATCAGGCCGTCCGTAACGGATATTTTCAAAGATAGAGTCGTTAAATAAAACGGTGTCCTGGGGGACTATCCCAATATGCTGGCGCAAGCTGTGCTGGGTGACTTCAGCAATGTTTTGTCCATCAATGGTAATACTGCCGGCGGTCGGATCATAGAAACGAAACAGTAACTTCACCAGGGTCGACTTGCCTGCACCACTTTCACCCACTACGGCCACTTTACTGCCTGGCTCAACGGTAAATGAGACCTGATTGAGAATTTGCCGCTCGGCATGATAAGCAAAGCCGACCTGCTGAAATTCAATGCGCCCTTCTTGGGTAATTAACGCTTGGGCATTCTGACTATCGTCTACCAGCGGTGCCCGATCCAGCAACTTGAATAAATTTTCAATATTGGCCAGAGAGCCGCGAATTTCCCGGTACACAAAGCCCAGAAAGTTCAGAGGCATAAATATTTGCATGGTAAATGCGTTGACCAAAACGAAATCACCAATGGTCATATTGCCCTCGCTGACTTCCAGGGCTGCCAGCAGCAACATACTGGTCATGGCGGTGGCGATAATAAAGGCCTGCCCGCCATTCAGCGCAAACAAGGATAAGCGATTTTTACGCCGTGCGGATTCCCACTGGGCCAGATTAGTGTCGTACAGGTTGGCTTCGTATTTTTCGTTATTAAAATACTTAACGGTTTCGTAGTTTAACAGGCTGTCGATGGCACGCGTATTGGTGCTTGAGTCGGCCTGATTAACCTGGCGTACGTATTCGGTGCGCCAGTCGGTGGCTTTCATTGAAAACCACACATAAGCAATCACCGAACACAGGATTATCAGCGCAAAAGATACACCGTACTGGGTAAGTAAAACGCCTACTACCAGCGCTATTTCCAGCAGGGTAGGGCCTATGTTAAACACCATAAAGCGCATCAGGAAGCTAATGCCACTGGTGCCGCGCTCGATATCTCGCGTCAAACCTCCGGTTTGTCTGGACAGATGGAAGCCGAGATCCAGGCGGTGCAGGTGTTGAAATACCTGCAGGCCCAGCCGGCGCATGGCCCGCTCGGTAACCCGGCCAAACAAGGTATCGCGCACTTCGCCCAGTAAGACATTCAACAGCCGTAACACGCCGTAAGCGAACACCAGAGAGAGTGGCACCGCAAGGGCTTTAATGGTGTCGTCATTGAGACTGTCTACGATATGTTTAAGAATAAAAGGCAGCCCAATGCTGGCCAGTTTGGCCGCCACAAGGCACAACAGGGCGAGAATAACGCGCTGCTTAAATTCCAGCAGGTAGGGCCATAATTGCCGAAAAACCTGCCATTGCATAGGTGTGTTGGGATCAACCGGTTGTCGATGTGGGCGCATGTATTCTCTTTTATACCCTTAAAATAACAATGGTTATGTTGTGGCCTGACATAAGGTAGAATGAGGCATTGGCACAATGTGCACGGCTATTTGCTGACATTAACCCAAAAGGCATTGATTTGTTACAAGATTCATTTGGTCGCCGATTTTATTATCTGCGCTTGTCTATTACTGATGTATGCAACTTTCGTTGTCAATATTGCCTGCCCGACGGATATCAGGGCGAGGCTCAGCAGTTTCTGAGCCTAAATGAAATTGACACCCTGGTAAATGCTTTTGCGCAAATGGGGACCTCGAAAATACGCATCACCGGTGGTGAGCCGACGTTACGACGGGATATTGTCGACGTGGTGGCCAGTTGTGCCCAAACTGAAGGGATCAGCAAAGTGGCGATGACCACACATGCGGGCAAACTTGCATCCTTGGCCACGCCGTTGGCTCAGGCCGGACTTAAGCAGGTTAACATCAGTCTCGACAGCCTTGAACCGGCACAATTTGCGCTCCTGAGCGGTCAGGACAAACTCAACGCGGTACTGGACGGTGTGGAATCTGCGTTGGTTGAGGGAATGAACGTCAAAGTCAATGCCGTGTTACTGCGTCCTTGGGCGGACTCGCAACTGCGGGATTTTACGGCCTGGCTTAAAGATATGCCGGTCACAGTGCGTTTCATTGAACTCATGGAAACCGGTCAGCATAAAACCTTTTTTAAGTCTCATCATGTCAGCGCCGAACCACACTTAGCTGCTCTGAAAGCTCAGGGTTGGCAGCCGCTTCCCCGTGGTAAGGATGCCGGACCTGCCATTGAACTGGCGCACCCGGATTATGTCGGGCGCATTGGATTTATTATGCCCTACAGCAGTGATTTCTGTAACAGTTGTAATCGTCTGCGTATTACGGCACTGGGTAAATTACATTTGTGTTTATTCAGTGAGCAGGGGCTCGATTTACGCGAGTCATTGCAATCGGGTAACGTACAGGCGGTAAAAGATTTTGTGGGCGCCAGTCTGGCCGATAAGAAAGTCTCCCATTATCTCCAGGAAGGGATAACCGGTATCACCAAAAACCTTTCCATGCTGGGGGGCTAACCAATGCTCAGGGTTAATCCTTCTGAACGCTTAACCTATCGGCGTATTACGGCGCAGGACAGGGATTTCCTGTTCGAGCTCGATCAGGACGAAGAGGTTATGCGCTTTCTGACCGGTGGTCGAAAAACAACCCGGCAGGAAGTGGATGAGGTGTTTATTCCCCGTATTGAATCTTTCAATAACGAACAAAAAGGCTGGGGCTTATGGCAGGCCAGTCTGAACAATGATTGTAGCGAAGCGATTGGCTGGATTCTGGTGCGCCCGTTAGGGTTTTTTACCGGTAATCCGCAGCCGGATAATTTGGAACTTGGCTGGCGATTCTGTCGTCAATGCTGGGGTAAAGGGTACGCCACGGAGGCTGCCCGGGCGGTAGTTAACGCCTTGCGACAGGCTGGATGCCGACAGTTTTCGGCTATTGCTCTGGCCGACAATCAGGGATCCATCAATATTATGAAAAAGCTTGGTATGCAGTATCAGCGCACAGAACGCTACACTGATGCCATTTTTGACGATGATGTTGTAGTTTACAGTACCGGCCCCGCTAATGAGTAACGGATACCTGCTGCTCGCTGTGCTGTGGATCGGCTAACATCTGGTGATACCAGTAATAGCGATCTTTGCCCTGGCGTTTGGCTTCGTAAAGGGCGTCGTCGGCTTCTTTCATGGCCAGATCAAAAAAGGTCGTGGCAGACTGGGTGCTACGGCATACGATAGTGGCCCCCACGCTAATAGAAATATTCTCCAGCACACCTTTATCCGTTTCTATTTTTATGGCTCTGATGCTGGCTAATAACTCATCGAGGATTTGGCTGCATTGCGATTCTTCGCCGGAGTCGAGATATAAGCCAAATTCTTCTCCGCCTAAGCGAGCCACCAAATCAGAGCTCCTTACCGAATACTCCAACGTGTGGGCTACCTCTTTTAGTACACTATCTCCTACCGGGTGACCGTAGCTGTCATTGAGCTTCTTAAAGTTATCAATATCGATGATACAAATACAAAGGCTGGCTTTTTCACGGTCGGTCAAAGACTGAATGCGGTTAAAGTAGGCGCGTCTGTTCATCAGACCGGTGAGGGCATCGGTAGAGGCCAGGTACTCGAGGCGTTGTTCAGCTTCATAGCGGGCCTGTTCGACTTCAACCGCTCTGAACAGGTTGGCCAGCGTATCGGTAAGGGGGGTCAGAAAATTAACGTCGCTCTGAGAGTAATCCTCGGCCTTATTGGCTAGCCCTATGACGCCAACCGTTTCGCCTGCCTGCTTAATGGGCAGTCCCAGGAAACGGTGAAGTACCGGATGACCTTTCGGAGTGCCTTTTGAGGCAAGGTGATTGCGGGGCGCATTAGCAATCACCGGTGAGTTGGATGTAATCACGTGGCCAAACAGGTTATTCAGGTTAGTGAACCTTAATTTACCTTGTTTAAATAACTCGTATTGCTTTTTGGTTTCCTCACTCCAACTGACATCGGAAATTGCGTAAATGTGTAAGCAAGGATTATTGTCCTCATAGTGGACCTTACCAATAAACCCATACTCACTTTCGGCCAGGTCGATGAGTTCCGGAAAAATTTGTTCACAGGCTAACTGCAAATCTTTTTGGGCAACAAACAGGTTTTGCGCATGATTGATAAACCCTAACAGACGGCGCTGGTTTTCGGCTTCGAGATCAGACAGCTTTTTCTCGGTGATATCACGATGGGTCATGGCAAAGCGTTCAGCCCGGCCGTTCTTATCACGGGTCACCACCTTGCCATAGGTCTCCACCCAGCGGTAGCTGCCAGTTGCCGACTGCAGCCGGTATTCAATGTCGAGCGGGGTTTGTGGGTTGATCAGGCTGTCTACAATGGCATCGCGCAGTCGTTCTTTATCTGCCGGGTGAACTAATTGCGCCCAAAACATCATACTGGTGTCAACGCTGTCCGGGTGCATACCTACGATGTCACACATGCGGTTGTTGACTCGCATATTATCGTTTTGCAGATCCCAGTCAGAAGTGCCAAGGCCTGAGGCCTCGAGGATTAAACGCATGCGCTCGTTGGTTTCCATAATGCGCTGCTCAAGGTATTTCTGCTCGGCATTATTGAGCAGGAGTCCCTGTACCGCCACCAGTTGCCCTTGATCAAAAATACCGCGGGATACCAATTTGTACCACACCGGTGAGTGGCCTTTATTCACCACCCGGAAATCACATTCACAAAAAGTGGCACCCTGCTGGTGGTTGCGCATAGAGAACATGAAATCATCGAGATCTTCGGGATAAATGTAGCTTTCGAGCTGAAAGAGCGAGACATCTTCAGGAATTTCAACACGTAACAACTTACTGAAGTTTTGTGACAGGTAAGAGGTGGACACTGCCGGTCTGGCTTGCCATCTGATGAGGGCCGCCGGTGAGTTGTTTAACAACTGGTGCTCGTCTTCCGTGCGTAAATTGGCATAAATTAACTCAATGCATTGCGCCAAATGCCTGCTGAATTTGGTTAACAGCTCGATATCATGGGATCTTAATACCCGTGGTCGGGTATCCATCAGGCAAACTGAACCCACCGTGATGTTTTGCAACTGAAATGGCACACCGGCATAAAAGCGAATGAAGGGGGCACTTGTGACACACAGCTTATCTCTGGATCGCTCATCGTTGAGGGTGTCTTCAATGTAGAGGACATTGTTGGTTTCTTTTACCAGTTTACAAATTGAACCGCTCAGGGGAATTTCTGTTGCTTCGATACCAAACTTCGCTTTAAACCACTGGGTGTTATCTTCCACTACCGCTAAGAATGCTATGGGCATATCAAACATTTCAGCTATTGAGTGAATAAACTGATCCAGGATCCCATCGTATTCATCGTCACGCAGGCGATATTTCTCAATTAATGCCTTTATTTTCATGTGAGCTTTGTGTTGCTTAGAGTGAAACCAAATAACTATTTATCTTTAATAAATAGTCTCAAATGGGCAAAACCGCAAAATAACAGACAAAAAATGTGGTCATAAGCCGCATGGAAAGCGGGGTATGCAGATTAGGTCAGGTCTTTTAAAACCTTTTTGACGCGTTGGTAGCGTTGCTCCTGTTCTTCAGTAAGCTTGCCAGATTCAATGGCTTTCAAACAGTTATGAATTAACTGCGCGCTTAAAGAGTCATTTGCTGCGTCGTTGTTGGTTTCTCTCAGGTTGATGGCTGCTGCCTGCAACAAGTTCAGGGCAATAGAAGGGTTCTTGGGCATGATGGTAAAGGCCTGACGGAACGTTTGCAGTGCTTTTTCGAGGTCTCCACGCTGATACTGATTGACCGCACTGTTGTTAAGTTCTTTGGGGCTGAGTTTTATTTCGGCCTTCTCGGTTTTTTCCTGCTGCACATATTGTAAGAACAGGTTGCTTTGGGCGGGATCATTATTGCAGCGGCGCTCAATGAGGTCGAGTATGTTCAGTGCGTGTTCCTGAAAACCCACCTCATGGAAAGCCTTCGCTTTATCGAGTAAACCCTCAATGCTTTCGGTTTCCCAGGCATCGTCACTTAATTGATCGAGCAGGGCCTTGGCGTTATCCACTTCGTCTTCCAGGTACAATAACCGGGCATCGATAACTTTCAGCTGATCATCAATATCGGCTTTGGGAAAGTTGCTTTTAAGCTGTTTTAAATACTCGGTTGATTGTTTGATTAAGCGCTTTGTATGCTCCTCATCGGCGGTCATGGCGAAGTCGATGCCAGCGCGGGCCACGTTGAGGTAAATTTCCGGTTTGTCATGAATCGAATTTTTGGCAATCCTGACGATTTTCTTGGCTGCTTCAAACTGTGACTCGTAGTCGTGAGTCAGTCTCGATAAATCAAGAGCCTTGGTGTGGCGGTGAATATTCCGCGGTGAAATTTCGCTGGCCACCTCAACACTTTCAAGCGCATCTTCAAACTCTTTGTGTTTAATCTGCAGTGCAGCAAGGAGGTCATAAGCTGCTATCATCGAGTCTTGCTTTAGTGCCAACTCGATAACCAGTTTTTCGGCTTCCTCATCCAAATCCAGCGAGATAAAACTGCGAATAAGGCCTAATTGCGCCCAGGTAAAATTCTGCACGTTAATAATGGCCTGATAAAACTCTCTGGCTTCATCGTAATGACCACAGGCTAACAACAGCTCGCCTTTTAATTTTAATGCCAGCGGGAAAAACTCGGAGTTACGTGGCTCGGTTAAAAAGTTTTCCAGTTCCAGCAGCGCTTTATCCAGTGAACCTTGCTCAATGAAGTGATAAACCGGTTTTAGCACTTGTTTGCGGGTGAGCAAACGGCCTAACCGGCGATCCAATTCTCTGACGGTAAACGGTTTGGCGAGAAAGTCGTCGGGCTGCAGCTCCACAATGCTGTGAACAATGTCTGCGGTGGTATCGGCACTGATAAAGACAAATGCGGTGCTTGGCGGCAGTTCATTATGTTCTTTTAGCTGGTCATAGAGAAAATAACCATCCTGTTCGTTTTTCAGATCATAAGAACAGACGATCAGGTCGTAATGGTTACGGCGAATATAGGTGAGTGCCGTGCTTACCCGGTCGGCATATTCAATATTCTGAAAGCCAAGCTCTTCCAGTGAGTATTTCAGATAGCCTTTGGCTAAGACCTGATCATCAATGACTAATACACGAGTCTGTCTGGCTAACTTTAAATTCATTACCGCTATATCCGTTTGGCTTCTGAATGCTTTATCGGCAACTTGCTAAAAAATCTTATTAAAACCCGAATACTGATCACTGTCACGAAAAACAAGCATTAGCGTTGGGGCGCAAATTTTTAGACGGTGAATTATTAAAAAGGGCCAGGGGAGATATCAGATAACTGCTGTGACTTCAGCGCAGATGTTGAACCAGTGAACGGAATTAAAACTATTTTGGTTTGATTATATACTGGAACTTGAGAATAGAGATGGTGGACGTCTGCTGTGACTCGCAACGAAGTTGTTGAACCAGTGAACGGCACTAAAACTATTTTGGTTTGATTATATACTGGAACTTGAGAATAGAGATGGTGGACGTCTGCTGTGGCTCGCAACGAAGTTGTTGAACCAGTGAACGGCACTAAAACTATTTTAGTTTGATTATATACTGGAACTTGATAATAGAGATGGTGGACGTCTGCTGTGGCTCGCAACGAAGGTGTTGAACCAGTGAACGGCACTAAAACTATTTTGGTTTGATTATATACTGGAACTTGATAATAGAGATGGTGGACGTCTGCTGTGACTCGCAACGAAGGTGTTGAACCAGTGAACGGCACTAAAACTATTTTGGTTTGATTATATACTAGAGCTTGAGAATAGAGATGGTGGACGTCTGCTGTGACTCGCAACGAAGGTGTTGAACCAGTGAACGGCACTGAAACTATTTTGGTTTGATTATATACTGGAACTTGAGAATAGAGATGGTGGACGCTACTGGACTTGAACCAGTGACCCTCGCCTTGTAAGGGCGATGCTCTCCCAACTGAGCTAAGCGTCCATATTGTTTGCTACAAAGAAAAAGTTGGCCATCTTCTGAAGAAATGGTGGACGCTACTGGACTTGAACCAGTGACCCTCGCCTTGTAAGGGCGATGCTCTCCCAACTGAGCTAAGCGTCCGCTTTCTTTGTTACTTGCTGTGCTAAGCAAGTGGTGGCGTATTATAGAGAGCAAAGCGCGACTGTCAACAATAAAAATTAAAAAAATATCCTGCCAATGTTCGTTTGGCGAATAAGTAAACGAAAAGGCCTGTTTACGATGATTTTCCGAACAATTCTGGCCTGAAACAATAAAAATAACACTGCTGCTTTGTGGCACAGCCCAATGGCTGGTAAAATGCGCCCACTTTGAAAAACACGTTTAACAAAAGAGATTATTCATGTCGGTTGTTACCAGATTTGCACCCAGTCCAACGGGTTATCTTCACGTCGGTGGTGCTCGCACCGCATTATATTCCTGGCTCTATGCGAAAAGTCAGGGCGGCGAGTTTGTATTACGAATAGAAGATACAGATATAGAGCGTTCAACCGATGAAGCCAAACAAGCCATTCTGGATGGCATGGAATGGCTGGGTCTGACCTGGGATAAGGGACCTTATTACCAAACTGAACGGTTCGATCGTTATAAAACCATTATCCAGAGCATGCTGGATGAGGGTAAAGCGTATAAATGCTTTATGCCGGCAGAAGAGCTTGATGCCATTCGTGAGCAACAAAAAGAAAATGGCGAAAAACCCCGTTATCCGGGGACTTGGCGCGATCGTACCGATCACCCTGAAGGCCAGCCTTACGTTATTCGTTTCAAAAACCCGCTGGAAGGCAGTGTAGTATTTGAAGATCACGTGCGTGGCCGAATCGAAATCAGCAATACTGAACTTGATGACCTTATTATTCAGCGCTCTGATGGTACGCCAACCTACAACTTCTGCGTGGTTGTGGATGACTGGGATATGGGGATCTCTCACGTGGTGCGTGGCGAAGACCACATTAATAACACCCCAAGACAGATTAATATTTTAAAAGCTTTGGGTGCCCCGGTACCTGAATATGCTCACGTGTCGATGATTCTGGGTGACGACGGTAAGAAACTGTCGAAGCGTCATGGCGCGGTAAGCGTAATGCAATATCGTGATGACGGTTATCTACCGCAGGCGGTTAAGAATTATCTGGTTCGCCTGGGGTGGGCGCACGGCGATCAGGAGATTTTTTCCGAACAGGAAATGATCGACTTATTTAGCCTCGATGCGATTGGTCAGTCGGCCTCTGCATTTAATACTGAGAAACTGGTGTGGTTGAACCAACACTACATTAAATCGTTGCCTGCCGAAGAAGTCGCCAGTCATGCCATCTGGCATTTTGAGCAGCAGGGTATTTCGTTGGAAAACGGCCCGGCATTGACTGATGTAATAGCTATTCAGGCCGACCGGGTAAAAACATTAAAAGAGCTGGCGCAAATCAGCGCTTATTTCTACCAGGATTATGAAGAGTTTGATGCCAATGCGGCAAAAAAACACCTTCGCCCGGTAGCGAAAGAAGCGCTGGTTCTGGTTCAGCAAAAGCTGGCAGGCATTAATGACTGGAATCCACAAACCATTCAGGCTGCCATTAACGATACGGCTGAAGAATTAGGTGTAGGCATGGGGAAAGTGGGTATGCCATTGCGCGTAGCGGCTACTGGCAGCGGTAATTCTCCGTCGCTGGATGTGACCCTGAATTTGTTATCTCAGGACAAAATTGTTGAGAGAATAAACAAGGCGCTCACTTTTATAGCAAACAGAGAAAATTCCTAAAAAAAGCGTTGACATGATGGGGCGTGCTATCTAGAATGCGCCCCGCTGTCACGGAACAGTCACTGACAAAGTCAACGACATCCGTAACACAATTTGGGGCCATAGCTCAGCTGGGAGAGCGCTTGCATGGCATGCAAGAGGTCGGCGGTTCGATCCCGCCTGGCTCCACCAAATTTCTTTTCATGATGTATATCGTGGAATAGGCCGAAGTAAGTTGAGAATTATTAGCTTAGTAATTCGTGAGTTACACTCCAGCTTCTTCAGGACTTGAAAATCAGTAAGGCTAAGGTCGCTCATTTTGCAGAGCAAAACTGGCCTTACTGAAAATCCCGAAAGCAGCGCTTTCGGAAACAGATTTTCAGTCCCCTTCGTCTAGAGGCCTAGGACACCGCCCTTTCACGGCGGTAACAGGGGTTCGAATCCCCTAGGGGACGCCATCTATATCGCGTCACAGTCGATTAATACTGTGGATAGGCCGAAGTAAGTTGAGAATTATTAGTTTGGTAATTCGTGAGTTACACTCCAGCTTCTTCAGGACTTGAAAATCAGTAAGGCTAAGGTCGCTCATTTTGCAGAGCAAAATTCGCCTTACTGAAAATCCCGAAAGCAGTGCTTTCGGAAACAGATTTTCAGTCCCCTTCGTCTAGAGGCCTAGGACACCGCCCTTTCACGGCGGTAACAGGGGTTCGAATCCCCTAGGGGACGCCATCTATATCGTGTCACAGTCGATTAATACTGTGGATAGGCCGGAAGCTGAAATGCTTTCAGGACCGAAATATTCTGTGAGGAATGATTATAAGGTCGCTCGGTTACGCAGAGCTTACCTCGCCTTACAGAAATTTAGTGAAGCAACGCTTCACTAACAAATTTCTGTCCCCTTCGTCTAGAGGCCTAGGACACCGCCCTTTCACGGCGGTAACAGGGGTTCGAATCCCCTAGGGGACGCCATATTAAAAAAACCAGCCAATCGGCTGGTTTTTTTATGCGTGCTCTTTGGGATGAGAAGTCCTTATTCAACCTGCTAACTCATAAGTACTTCCGGAGTTTTTTCATTTGGGGTTCGACTGCCATGTCTGGAACATGGCAGAACGCGCTTTAGCGCGGCCCGAAGGGCAGAGTGCAGGACAGCACTCTGTAATCCCCTAGGGCTAGTCCGCTCGGAACGCCATATTAAAAAACCAGCCAACCGGCTGGTTTTTTATGCCTGCTCTTCGGGATGAGAAGCCCTTACTCATTCTGTTAAGCTTTATATAACAGGCTAAGACAGTTATGCGTGTTCTGGTTACTGTGCAATTGGCCGTCACTTCATCCACTCTGCAATCATGCTACAATTCACCTGTAAATTTACTAGCAATAAGGTGATCAATGTATCCTATCGGCACACCAGGTAAGCCCTGGGGAGAAGAAGAAAAAAAACAATGGCTCGCGGCGCAATCAGTTAAGCGTAGTTACGCCGATGAAGTATTAAGTCAATTAGACGCCATGCCGGATTATTTTTCTGTTATTCAGTACGGTGCCTTGCCCTATGATGAGTCACGCTACCCACTTTATGCATTGTTACCCAGGCAGCCAATAGCAGAAGCCCCCTGGGTACTGGTAACTGGCGGTGTACACGGTTATGAAACCAGTGGCGTGCAGGGCGCTTTGTTATTTGCGCGGGAATACAGTCAGGCGTATACCGATAAAATCAATCTGATAGTGGTTCCCTGCGTGAGCCCTTGGGGTTATGAAACCATTAACCGTTGGGATCCGCTGGCTATCGATCCGAATCGCTCTTTTTATCCCGACTCGCCAGCGCCAGAGTCAAAACTACTCATGGACTTTATTGGCGCAATGCCGCAGGAATTTTTACTGCATATCGATCTTCATGAAACCACCGATACGGATAACAGCGAGTTTCGCCCGGCATTAGCGGCCCGTGATGCTATTGAGCAAAAAGCCTGGGAAATCCCCGACGGCTTTTATCTGGTGGCCGATGCCAAAGCGCCTCATCTGCCACTGCAGCAAGCGATTAACAACGAGGTTAAAAAAGTTACCCATATTGCCCCAACGGATGAAAACGGCCTGATTATCGGCGCGGAGGTGCCTTCTGAAGGCGTAATCTGCTATGACAAGAGAAAGCTCTTCTTATGCGGCGGATTTAATAATGCTACCTATTGTTCTACAACGGAGGTGTATCCGGACAGCCCGTCAGCTACTCCGGAAATTTGTAATCGTGCTCAGGTTGCGGCTGTAGAGGGCGCTTTACAGCATTTACTGAAGTAATGCGATAAATGGTCGATTATCGATGTCTGGATGTTTGGATTTCTAGACGTCTAAATGTATACTCCTCGCTATGCTTAACGCGTTGCGGGGATATCATGGTTTACGTTGCATTGTTATATGAAGGGGTAGGGCAAAGACTGGTCAGGTATGAAGCCAGTAATGAAGCCGATTTTTTTGCTAAACTCGATGCCCGGTTTGGCTGCTATGTTTGCCTGTGGTTTACCGAGGAACTGATCGCGAATAATGAAAAAGTTCACACCCAGAGTCCCTGTTGAACAGGCAATTGCCACATCGCCCTGCATTGGTAACTGCTGCCTGGATGATGAGGACATTTGTTTGGGCTGTCAGCGCCATATTAATGAAATCACTGGTTGGCACAGTGCCGATGCCACAGAGCGTCGCGCCATTTTAAATCGGTGTGAAAAACGCTTTGCTTTACGTTCAGGGCAGAAGTACCAATTCTGATGCCAGCCGCCTAATGTTCTGCTAAAATCCGCCCCCTTATTTTTTGAATACTGAATACTATGCGAGTTTTGTTGGCGCCGATGGAAGGCGTTGTTGATCATTTAATGCGCGACATGCTTACCCGGGTAGGCGGTTTTGATCTGTGCGTAACAGAATTCGTTCGTATCGTTGACCAAAAACTTCCCCACAAAACCTTTTACCGTCTGTGCCCTGAATTGCACGAGGGGGGGAAAACCCCCAGTGGCGTTCCCGTTCGCGTACAGTTATTAGGGCAGCACCCTCAGTGGCTGGCAGAAAATGCCTTAACAGCTGTTGAGTTGGGTTCTCCTGGCGTCGATTTAAACTTTGGTTGTCCGGCTAAAACGGTCAATAAAAGTAAAGGCGGCGCAGTGTTACTGCAATATACTGAGTTGCTGCATGGTATCGTTAAAACTGTGCGAGAGGCAGTGCCCGCCCATTTGCCCGTAACGGCAAAAATTCGTCTCGGTTTTGAAGATAAATCGCTGGCTATCGACAATGCGGTGGCCATTGATGAAGCCGGTGCATCCGAGCTGGTAGTCCATGCCCGCACTAAAACCGAGGGATATCGTCCACCGGCGTACTGGGACTGGATCAAGAAAATTCGTGCGCATACCCGGTTACCGGTGATAGCGAATGGAGAAATCTGGTCTTATGACGATGCTAAACGCTGCCAGGAAATGTCGGGCTGCGATGATGTAATGATTGGCCGCGGTGCTCTGGCTATGCCTAATCTGGCCCGTCACATTCGTGATAACGAGCCGCCCATGAGCTGGCCTGAACTGGCCCGCTTACTGATAGACTATTCGGGTTATGAGATATACGGCGATAAAGGCCGCTACTATCCGAACCGTCTGAAACAATGGTGTGGCTACCTGAAGCGCCAATACCCCCAGGCGGAAGTCCTGTTTGATAATATCCGCCGGTTACAAAAGGCCGATGAAATTGTTGCGGTGCTACAACAATCGGCTGCCACTGCAAAATAGCTTTTGCTGCTTGTACGTTGTCTTGCTATTCGCTACCGTAAGTCAGACCCATCAGCATTGAATTAATGCATGATCGGTTATGGCACTCAAACGACAACTATTAGAACAAAGGTAATGCATGACTATTAACCTGAAGCAGTTAAGTCTTACTGCGGCGTGTTGCTGTGCTTTGCTGCTTTCTGCCTGTGCAGACGATAAAGCGGAAAAAGCCGAGCAGTCACCGAAAGTGACTATCGATAAAAATCCATTTCCCAGTCAATATACGCCTCTTCCTGGCGCGCCAACGGTGATTACCGGCGTCACTATTTTAGATGGCATCGGTAATAAAATTGATAACGGTATGGTGTACTTTGCCGACGGCAAAATTGCCGCTGTCGGTGAAAGCCTGGATATTCCCGCCGGCGCTACGGTAATCGACGGCACGGGTAAATGGGTCACACCGGGCATTATTGATGTACACAGCCATTTAGGGGTTTACCCTAATCCCTCTACCCATTCACATTCGGATGGAAACGAAATGGTTAAGCCAGTCACTGCGAATGTGTGGGCTGAACATTCGGTATGGCCTCAGGATCCTGGCTTTGGCCGTGCATTGGCCGGTGGCGTTACCGCGCTGCAAATCTTACCGGGCTCTGCCAACCTGTTTGGTGGGCGTTCAGTGGTACTGAAAAATGTGCCGGATCGTACTATGCAGGAAATGAAATTTCCCGATGCGCCTTACGGACTCAAAATGGCCTGTGGAGAAAATCCGAAACGGGTTTATGGCAAAAAAGGCGGACCTTCAACCCGTATGGGCAATGTAGCCGGTTATCGCCAGGCATGGGCCGATGCTGAAAACTATAGGCGTGCCTGGGAGCGGTACGAAGCGGACTATGATGCGGGGAAAAATCCAACGCCGCCCAAGCGCGATCTAAATCTCGATACCCTGATGGGCGTGTTAAAAGATGAGATCCGCGTTCATATGCATTGTTATCGCGCCGATGAAATGGCCGTGATGATGGATGTCATGAAAGAGTTCGGCTATCAGATCTATTCGTTCCAGCACGGTGTGGAAGCCTACAAGATTGGCGATTTACTGGCGGAGAATAACGTTTGTTCGGCAATGTGGGCCGACTGGTGGGGCTTTAAAATGGAAGCCTACGACGGCATCCGCGAAAACATTCCAATGGTGCACGAGGCCGGCGCCTGTGCGATTGTGCATTCCGACAGTGATTTAGGCATTCAGCGACTTAATCAGGAGGCTGCCAAAGCCTGGTCTGACGGCCGCCGTGCAGGCATTGATATCAGTCAACAGGAAGCCTGGATCTGGTTGTCAGCCAACCCGGCTAAATCCCTGGGTATTTTTGATGAAACCGGTTCTCTGGAAGTCGGTAAAAATGCCGATTTAGTGCTGTGGAGTGCTAACCCGTTCTCAACTTATGCCAGAGCAGACAAAGTCTATATCGACGGTGGACTGGCTTTTGATCTCAGTGATCCGGCGACCTGGCCGGTGGCAGATTTTGAGTTAGGACAAGTGGGCGAGGGAGATATCAAATGAAGTCATTATTAACGATATGCCTGTTGGCAACGGTGAGCAGTGCCGCCCTGGCCGATAAACTGGCAATTGTTGGCGGTAAAGTGTTTACCGGCACGGCGCAGGGGACACTCGATGCCGCTACGGTACTTATTGAAAACAATAAAATAGTTTCGGTTAATACGTCATCCTCAGTGCCTGAGGGCTACACAACAATTGATGCCAGCGGTAAGTATGTAACGCCGGGGTTGATTGGTGCTTATACTCAGTTGGGTCTGGTTGAGGTCAGCAGTTCCGCCGGCACAGTAGATGCTTCGGTATCATCGAATCCTGTTTCATCTACCGGCGCGGCTTTCGATGTTAGCTATGCGGTGAATCCGGATTCCAGTTTGCTGGCGATTAGCCGGGTTGAGGGGATCACGTCGGCAGTTAGTGGTATTTCGCGCAGCGACGGCTTATTTCATGGACTGGGCGCGGTAATCACGCTATCCGGCGCCGCTGATTCGATATTAAAACCGCAGGCATTTACGGCCGTGAATGTGGGTAACAATGGGGCAGACAGCCGTGGCGGTTCCAGAGCTGCGCTGTGGGTGATGTTGAACGAAGCCATCAGTGAAGCCATGCAGGTAAGTGATGCCGCACAGTTGAGCCCGTCATCCGAATGGCATGGACTCAACAGCCGGGCTGACATCAAAGCCTTAAAGCCAGTGGTAGACGGTACAACACCACTGCTAATGTTTGCCGATCGCGCTGCGGATATTCGTCAGGTGATCGCGTTTAAACAGCGCTATCCCAAAATCAGGGTGGTACTGGTAAAAGGTATGGAAGCGTGGCGTGTCGCGGATGAACTGGCGGCGGCGGATATTCCGGTGATTATCGATCCGGAATTTAATTTGCCTGGCAGTTTTGAACAGCTCGGTGCAACCCTGGCCAATGCCAGTCGGCTGGAAGAGGCGGGGGTAATGGTCGCAATGGGAATGGAGACTCATAATATCCGCCTGGCGACTCAGCATGCGGGTAATGCCGTGGCGTTTGGGATGTCCTGGGAGAGTGCAATGGCAGCTCTCACGGTAAATCCGGCCAGCATTTTTGGTATGTCCGACCAACTCGGTGTACTTAAGAAGGGGGCAAAAGCCGATGTAGTGGTCTGGAGTGGCGATCCGCTGGAGGTTACCGAAGCACCGGAAGTGGTGCTCATCGATGGCCAGCAGATTGACATGACATCCCGTCAGATCAAACTTCGGGACCGCTATCAACAGCGGGCTGAGTCGGGCGAGACATCACAGTATATTCGCTAGTATTGCAAGCGACGCGATAAGCCGGTAGCTCAAGCTGCCGGCTTTTTTTTGCGGCGAGCGAATGGTTAGTCGCTATTCGTTGTCAGCCTCTGACCCAGGTAAGTGATTCGCTGGCTGGCGACATAGCAAACCAGTTTCACGCTCATGGCATACATCAGGGTGAGCACCGAAACCGCAAACGCCGGGCCAATAACCTTAACTTCAGTGATGTTAGAGCCCATAGCTACCCAGCCCAGCAGGGTCATAATTGCGCCCAGCCACAAACAGGACGAGCCAAGCACATCAAACACCATGACACTGCTCTGGACATGCCGCAAAGATTCAACGTGCCCTGACAGCAGACTGCTAAAAGCTTGTTTAACCTTTGTCGGCGAGGTAACCGCTAGGGTAAATACCAGCGCTGGTGGCAAGGTAATAATAAACGATGGCACATCAAAGAACATACTGCTACCACCGGAAAGCTCCATGGCAAAAAAGGTTAATCCGGCAAAAAATACAATACTGAATGCAAACATAATAAGCGCCTTTTGTGTTTGGTTAACAAAGTGAAATGAAGTGATCAGTGCCTGGCGCCAGTACCATAACTGACAGGACTGTTTATTGTGTTTAAGTTGAATTTCTCTGAACTGTTCTTCGAGGTCGCCCAGCAAAGGGTCCTTAAGATGCGCCGGCAGGATTTTCGCCAGCAATGCCTCGGCCAGGCGTGGTGGTGAGTTATTGTTCACTATTGCACCCCAACAAAACTCAGTTTTACATCCCGCCACATGGCATCCAGTGACTGGCGTGTTTCTGCTAACGCTCGCTTACCTTCCCCCGTTATTTTAAAATATTTTTTTGCCCGTCCTCCCCGTTCAGCAGTAGCTTCTCCCATTGCTGAACTGAGCAGTCCTTTCTCTTCAAGCCGGGTTAAGGTGGTGTACAACGCGCCGATACTGACGTCCCGTTGAATTACGTCGAGCAGTATCTGACGAATAGTGGTGCCATAAGCCTGTTCCCCGAGGCGTAAAATGGCGAGTAACACAAACTGTTCAAACTCACCTAAAAATCGTGACTTACCCATACATGTTCCAACTGTATTTTGTACTACAAAGTAAAAGAAATTGGCGTAAGTGTAGTTTGTTCTACAATGTAAAGCTAATAAAAATTGATACGTTGGTATGCGCGCCTATAAAAAACACAGTCAATTTTATTCAAACACGGTAAATAAACCAGAAACGGCGTCAATCGCTGTCCGTCTTTCTGTCAGAATTTTAAAAAATATCAGCAAACTACAGCAAATTGTCCTATGCTAGTGGTATCTGAGAATTGTATTTTCTTTAACCATTTTCGCTCTGCGTTTGTGCTGGCGTGCCAACGGTTAAATGACTTCGTTTATTGAAATAGGATTGTCTTGCGTAGTCACAAAAAACCTCATCAAAAACATCGCCCGGTCTGGCTATTTTTAAGCGTATTCACGGTTATCGTTTCGGTCACTCTGGCGGCGGATTATGGTGCCAGTAAGTGGCAACGGGAAGAGCAAATTAACCGGGTTACACAAAAGCTGGGTTTGCTTCGTTCTAACCTGGAGTTTGAGCTCTATACAAATATCGAGCTGATCCGGGGGGCTGCCGCTTACATATCGTTGAATCCCGAAATCGATCAGGCTGGCTTTAGCCGCTATATGAGCCGCTTGCTGGAACAGCGCAATAACATTATCAATATCGCCGCGGCGCGCGGATTTGTGGTCAACCTGATTTACCCCGTAGCCGGTAATGAAAAAGCCTTAGGTCTTGATTATCGGATTAATGAAGAGCAGCGGGAGTCGGCTTTTACTGCTGCTGATACCGGCTCGCCGGTACTGGATGGTCCGGTTAGTCTGGTTCAGGGGGGAGTGGGGTTTATAGCGCGATTACCCGTTATCAATGATAGCGGCGTATGGGGAATAATTTCTGTTGTACTGGATTATCGCGGCGTACTAAGTGACGCCGGCTTCATCGAAGATGCCGATCTCGATATACTGATCACCGGCCGGAATGAGTTTGGTAATATGGCCGAAATCTTTCGCAGTCAGGCCGTAGGCACTATTCAAACGCCGGTTCAACTGTCTATTCAGTTGCCCTACGGTGAGTGGCAGCTTTCAGCGCAACCTGCCGGGGGCTGGGTCTCTTTTCAGTTTCACCCTTTGTTCTGGGTGCTGGCTTTTATCATTAATGCCATTGCCTTTTATATTGTCCAGCTGAGGTATAACAATTCCTTATTAGAGCAGGAAAAGCTCGAAGCCCTGACGACCTCGGAAGAAAAGTTTCGGCAATTTTTCTCAGCGCACGCAGTGGTTATGCTGATTGTTGATGACGCTGGCAATATTGTAGATGCGAACGACGCGGCGTTGAATTATTACGGCTACAGCGCCAGGCAGTTTTCCGGTATGACGGTGTTTGATTTACAGGCACAGGAACAAACTTCTATTATGTCGAGGGTAAAACAGGCGCTGTTACAACGGTCGACAACATTCAATGTTAAACATCGCCTGGCCTCAGGTGAAGTGCGTGATGTAGAGGTGTTTAATACCCCGGTAGATAGTGGCGGCCAGCGATTGCTTTACTCGCTGGTTATGGATACCACTGAGCAACTGGAGTATCAAAAACGCTGGGAGTTGAGTCAGCAGGTATTTAATCACAGCCTGGAGGGGATTGTGGTTACCGATACGCATCACAAAATTGTGTCAGTTAACCCGGCTTTCACTGAAATCACCGGCTACTCAGAGTCTGAAGTGATTGGCAGATCTCCTTTCTTCCTTGGCGAGGGAGTAGTGGAAGAACGGTTTATGGAAGCCATGTTGCAAACTTTGACTGAATCCGGTTTTTGGCGCGGTGAGATATTAAACCGGCGTAAGGATGGCACGGTTTTTCCTGAATTACTCAGTGTCTCGGTGGTTAAAAATGACCGCGGTGACATTATTAACTACCTTGGCGTTTTCTCGGATATTACTAATCTAAAACAATCTGAAGAAAAGCTCGAACACCTGGCTCATTATGACTCATTAACCGGCTTACCTAATCGGGTGCAGTTTCAATTACACCTTCAGCACGCGGTGTCGCGCAGTGAACGTTCAAATCAGCAGTGTGCTTTACTTTATCTGGATCTCGACCGCTTCAAAGTGGTCAATGACAGTCTTGGCCATCTGGCCGGCGACGAGTTGCTGAAAATGGTAACCGAGCGTCTGTTATCACGGTTAAGAGCATCGGATATACTGGCTCGAATGGGCGGCGATGAGTTTGTGCTGCTGGTGGAGGAGTATCATCAGCGTGAAGAACTTGAAACCCTGGCACGCAAACTCATTGCTGAAATGAACCAGCCCTTTTATCTGGCTGGCGAACAGGAAATCAATGTTGGGGGGTCAGTTGGCATAGCCTGTTTCCCGGAAGATGCCAACAACAGTGAAGACTTATTGGTGCGCGCTGATGCGGCTATGTATAAAGCAAAACAGGCCGGCGGCGCTGCACTGGCATTCTTTACTCAGGATATTCTCATAGAAGCCAGTTCCCGACTGACCATCGCCGCGGAGCTG
The DNA here is from genome assembly GCF_057547795.1 of Alteromonas sp. 4NH20-0104. Taxonomy (NCBI): domain Bacteria; kingdom Pseudomonadati; phylum Pseudomonadota; class Gammaproteobacteria; order Alteromonadales; family Alteromonadaceae; genus Alteromonas; species Alteromonas sp. 4NH20-0104. The sequence goes on from NZ_BAAJLP010000008.1 coordinate 72,198, forward strand.
AAAAGGGCGATCGCCGAAAATGAGCTTGAATTATTCCTGCAACCTCAGTTGGACAGTGCCAGTGGCGAAGTGGTGGGGGCAGAGGCCCTGTTGCGTTGGAATCACCCGGTAAAAGGGTTTCTTACCCCGGCGGCCTTTATTGATGTGGCAGAGCAAACCCGGGCTATTCGACTGGTCACGGGGTGGTTGGTAAAAGAGTCCTTTGGCATTATCAAACGCTGGGAACAGGCTGGTCGGGACTTGTTTTTGTCATTCAATATATCGGCCCTCGATTTAGCCGACAACGAACTGCTGTTAAGGATGACAGAAGAACTCAAACTTCAGCAAATTGACCCGGCCTATATTGAGCTGGAAATTGTGGAAAGTGCCATCATCGAAAACTTTCAGTCAGCAAGTGCCATCTTATCAAAGCTTCGCGAAGTCGGGTTTCATGTGGCCATCGATGACTTTGGTACCGGTTACTCATCGCTGGCGTATCTCGATAAGCTGCCGGTGGATAAACTCAAAATTGATCGTGAGTTCACGTCCAAACTAGAACTTGGCGAAGGTGCAGGTATTGTAAAATCCATTGTCGACCTGGCAGCTAACTTTGACTTGCGGGTACTGGCTGAAGGGGTGGAGACTTTCGAACAGGAACAACTGCTCAAACAACTCGGTTGTCATCGGGTACAGGGATTTTATTACAGCAAACCCATACCGCTGGCAGAGTTCGAACAAAAGTATTTGTTACCTCAGGCGTAGGTATCGATATTGCGGCCTACTGAACCGGTGGTTGCTGTTGGCTGGGAAGATGACGGAGGAGTGGGCGTCGGCGCATCACTCTGATTACTCTCAAGGCGTTCCTGACGTGGCGACTCGCTGCGTTCCGCGGGATCTGGCGTTGGTCGCGAGTACGCACTGTCGATGGGTGATTGTCCAATTTCCATTCTTTACCCCTCAAAATAGCTGTTCAGTTAATATCCAATTATAGGTGGATTTATCAAAAATGCGATTATTTCCCGGTGTCGGAAAACAAAAAAGGCGATAGCTGCTGGTGCATAAACTCTGCAATAAGCGGTTGGCCTTCGGCGTTGGGGTGAATCCCATCGCGCTGCATCAGAGATTCATCAAGGGCGATATCCTGCAGGAAAAACGGAATCAGCGGAATATCCTGGGCATCGGCAACCTGTTCAAAGGTATTGCTGAACATCTGATTATAGCGTCGACCGTAGTTGGTCGGGATTTCCATATCCTGAAGATAAACCCGGGCACCGTAGTCTTTGACCAGTTGCACCATCCGGGTAAGGTTGTTCTGCAGTTTGCCAACGTTATGCCCCTGCAACCCATCGTTACCGCCGAGTTCAATTAATACATCGGTAGGCTGATGTTGCTCAAGCAAGCGGGGCAGTCTTGCCAGGCCGCCATCGGTCGTTTCGCCACTAATCGCAGCATTTATCACATCAATCCCGCGTTGCTCGTCGAGCCAGATATTTTGTAACAAACTAACCCAACTTTGTGCTTGCAACAAACCATAGCCCGCACTTAGGCTATCTCCAAGTATAAGCAAGCGTGTATCTGATGGCGTTGAGCTGCTTTGCTGACTGGCAGGCTTAGCAGTCGCTGATTGCGCCAGTAATTGATCTGAAAACAGTACAAAAGGTATTAGTAATACCAGTGTTTTTATCCACTTAAGAGTGGGTCCACGACGGAATAAACAATGACAAATCAAAACGACAATAGCTCCTATATGATTCAAACCAAAGACATTACTAAGACCGTTAATACGAGTGAAGGTTCGTTACAGATCCTTCAGCCTATTTCCTTTGAAGTCAAGGCCGGGGAGTCCATCGCTATTGTCGGGGCGTCCGGTTCCGGAAAATCTACCTTGTTGAGCTTACTTGCCGGATTGGATGAAGTCAGCAGTGGCGAGATATTTCTGGACGCTGCGTCGTTGCATAACATGGACGAGGAACAGCGAGCCCGACTGCGCGGCGCGAAAGTGGGATTTATCTTTCAAAGTTTCATGTTGGTGCAAAGCCTGACGGCGATTGAGAATGTGATGCTACCGGCTGAAATTGCCGGCTTGCCTGACGCTCACAAACGCGCCCAGGCTATCCTTGAACAAGTGGGCTTAAGCCATCGCGCTCACCATTATCCCAACCAATTATCAGGGGGGGAGCAACAACGGGTGGCCATTGCAAGAGCCTTTATCGGGCAACCTAAAATTCTGTTTGCCGATGAGCCAACCGGCAATCTGGATGCTGCTAACAGTGTCAGAGTTGAAGACTTATTGTTTAACCTGAACCGGGAAATTGGCACCACCCTGGTGCTGGTGACACATGATAATGAACTGGCCAAAAAGTGTGAACGGCAACTGCAGATGCAGGCCGGAGAGCTAACCGAAATTACCGTTTCCCCGCTGGCCGCAGAGGAAAAGGATCTCGCATATGGTAGCTAATCTTGCCTGGCGGTTATTTAAGCACGAAGCCCGGCGGGGCGAGCTCACTATCATTCTGTTTGCCATTATTCTGTCGGTCGCCGCCGTGTTGTCGTTATCGTTATTCAGCGAACGGCTACAGGGGGCGCTCGTTGAGCGGTCTTCGCAGTTTATTGCCGCAGATAGTCAGCTGCGCTCGCGCAAGCCTATCAGCGACGATTGGAAACGCCAGGCCGAAGCCGATGGGCTGGCCACTGCTGAGCAGGTCAGTACCCGGTCCATGGCCTTCGGTGAACAAAAAATGTCGCTGGTGGATTTACGGGCCGTGAGTCCGCAGTATCCACTCAAAGGTGAAATTCAGCTCGCTGACAAGCCTTTTGGTACCCCCTCAGCCACTGATAAATCGCCGCTTGCCGGTGAAATATGGATCGACTCCAGGCTGTTTCAGCTGCTTGACGTCGAGCTGGGCGATACGGTGTATATTGGCGACGGCGAGTTTACGGTAAGTCAGGTGTTATCAGAAATTCCCGATCAGGGATTCAGTGTTTTTAATACCGATCCTATGGTGCTGATAGCGCTGGACGATTTGGCCCGAACGAATATTACCGGGCCGGGCAGTCGGGTAACGTATAAAGCGTATTTCGCCGGTGAGAATTCGCTGATTGAAGCCTATTATGACTGGCTTCGACAGAATCTCGATGACGAATTACACCGCTGGCAGCAGGTCGGGGATGATGATTCCGCCATTGGCCGCTCGGTTGCCCGCGCAGAACGGTATTTTCTTCTGGCCAGCCTGCTGGCCATTGTGTTGGCGGCGGTTGCGATAGCTGTGGCAGCACAGCGGTATAGTCAGCGCCATTTTGATCCGGTGGCTATCCTTAAAACCCTGGGCGCAACCAAACAAATGATTCGCCGGGTGTATGTGTTGCAAATTATGTTTATTACCCTGCTGGGGATCCTCATTGGCATCATTGCCGGTGTCATTATTCAGCAGTTGGTTGTCTCGGCTCTTGCTGGTCAGGTAGATGTGTCGCTGGATGTCTGGCACTGGCGACCGGTCTTTATCGCCGTGCTTACCGGCTCCATTTGTGCCGTGCTGTTTTCACTTTATCCGCTGCTTAGGTTATTTTCGGTACCACCCTTGCGGGTATTGCGTCGCGACATGGACTCAGGGTTAAGTTCCAGAGGGCTGCAGTTCGGCGCATCAGGCGGCGCTATTTTCCTGCTCATGTGGGTTTACAGCCGCGATCTGGAAATCAGTGCCATCTTATTTGGCTCCGGTGTACTCCTGGTGATTACCCTGTTAGGTGTCACCTTTGGCCTGATAGCCGTCGGCCGGCGGTTAGGACAGGGGGCAATGGGCTCATGGCAGCTGGCGTGGGCCCGTATTCGCCGCCGCGCTATGGATAACAGCGTGCAACTTATCAGTTTCTCGGTAACCATTATGCTGTTGCTGGTGGTTCTGGTAATGCGCAACGATATGATTGCTCAGTGGCGAGCACAGTTGCCGGTGGATACGCCCAATTACTTTATGGCCAATATTACCGAGGCGCAAAGAGCACCGCTGGAGGCACATTTTGCCGATAATCAGGTCAGTGTGGACGAATTCTATCCGGTGGTCCGTGGCCGTTTCGTGGCAGTCAATGATGAACGGGTAAATACCGAAGTCACCAAAGAAGAAGATCCGGAGCAAAGCGAAGGGCGTCGAGGCCTTGGCCGGGAAGCTAACCTTAGTTGGAGCGAGCGGTTACAGCGCGAAAATACGGTAGTTAAAGGGCAGTGGCACGAAAGCTGGCAACCCGATGGGCAGGATATGACTGAAAGTGGTCAACAAATTTATCCGGTATCGGTAGAGGAGGGCGTTGCGACCCGGTTGAATATAGCGCTGGATGATCTACTGACCTTTAATGTGGGCAGTGAAATTGTGGTGACCCGGGTAACCAGTATTCGAGAAGTTAACTGGCAAACCATGCAACCTAACTTTTTCTTTGTACTGCATCCGGCAGCGATGCAGGAGTTCAGTGCCACTTACATTACCAGTTTCCACCTTGATGGCGATCGTAAAGCCGATATCACGGCGCTGATGCTGCCCTTTAGTTCGGTCACCCTGTTTGATGTGGATGCCAGAATTAACCAGGTACGCGAAATTATCGACCAGGTATCACTGGCCGTGGAATTTATTCTGGTACTGGTTCTAATAGCCGGTTCCCTGGTACTGTTTGCGCAAGTTCAGGCGAGCATGGATGAACGTCAGCAGGAACTCGCTATACTGCGCACATTGGGCGCTAAAGGCAGCCTGATCCGCTTCAGCGTTATCAACGAGTTTTTGATTATTGGCACCGTTGCCGGCCTGATGGCTGCAATGGCCAACGAAGTCAGTCTGTATTTGCTGCAAAGCCGGATTTTCGATATGCAGGCCTCTATGCACTGGGAATACTGGGTTATAGCTCCGCTGGTTGGCGCTTTGGTTGTTGGCGTGTTGGGGGGGATAGGGTGTTATCGCCTGTTACGTCTCAATACCGGGCAATTACTGCGTAAAATGGTGTAAACAAGGAACGGCCCGGGGGCAGGCCTCGGGTTGTAGAGAAGGGAGCAGGCGTTGTTAAGCTTTGAACAGGTCAGCCATCATTTTGGTGCCAGAACGCTTTTTGGCAATTTAACACTTTCACTGCCCGAGCCACGGGTAGTGCTCACCGGCGCTAATGGCTCCGGAAAAACCACACTACTGCTAATTGCCGCTGGTATTCTGACACCCAGCCAGGGCGCCGTGCGGTTTAATCAGCAAAATGTCGCTGAGACTGCCATGCGCCGAACAATCGGTATCAGCGCCAGCAAAGTTAATCTGCCGGGCTTTTTTAAGGTCACTGAAATGCTGGCTTTTCATGCGCGGCAGTTTCACTGTGTTCCGGATTGCCATTGGGCCGATTATCCGTGGGTTACCGCATTTGGCTTAACGCCTTTTATTAATACCCGGGTGCAGGATCTCTCACTTGGCAATTACAAAAAGCTCAGTCTTATTCTGGCTCTTATGCACGAGCCCGAGTTGCTGTTACTGGACGAACCCACCAACGGGTTGGACGACAAAACCCGTGACGCGCTTCAAGGCTGTTTTGCCGCTTACAAAGGTCAGTTAGTGATTGCCAGTCATGAACCGCAGGTCTTCTCAAGTGCCAATGACGTGCGTCATTTGCACCTCGACGCGAGCGGAGTACACGATAAGTGAACTACTGGCAATATCGCCGCCAGCTCTATCAGCACGCCTTAAGACAGTGGCTGGAAAGCCTCACTCAGGTAAGCACCGGCATTGTAGCGTTATTCCCGATGGCCCTTTACGCCTTATTGCTGTTACCGCTGCTGGCCCTTGGAGTGCTGGCCGATAAGGACGCTCAGGGAGAGAGTTTTTTCTATACATTATGGGGTTACCTGCTTCTGGCATATTGTTGGATAGCTATGCAAAAACAAGCACTGGCAGCGGCTGATCACGCTATGTATGACCGCTCGTTACCGGTTTCAGGCTGGCAACGGGCAGGCACTGAACTGGGCTTGTTACTGTATGCGGCCAACGTTTTTATTCTGGCACCGGCTGCCGTGCTTGTGGCCATGGTGTACGGCCATTTTGAAGAGCTGTTGCGTGGCGAGCTGTGGATTTCGGTTGCTCAGCTCTATCCGGTCAGCGGGTTACTGGTTTTGACTTTCTATTATTGCCAGAGTGCGATGGGCTCGGTAAAACCCTGGCTCAGCTTAGGCCTGTTGCCACTGATAGCCATGCCGTGGGCAGGCCAAATGCAGTCGCCCTGGCTTTGTTTACTGGGGCTGGTAATGGCCGTTTTGGTTGAGCGCATGGTTCGCTTACCCGCGCCATCCCTGGCCGCTTTGCCACAAGGGTTCTGGCGTCTGTTTTTGCAGCAGGATATAAACCACACCAAGCCTACCTTGCTGAGAGCTGTGGTGATCCTGCTGCTACTCGTCATTAGTGCAACGTTTATCAGGCAAATTGACATCAGTGCCAGGGCTCCCGCTGGTATGTTAGTGGCCTTTGTACTGAGCGTTATTTCGGCAACAAAGCTTTTGGAGCTGCAGTCACTGCGGTGCCGTTACCACTACTATTTGAATGCGCTCCCCCTGAGCGATCGTAATGGCAACGTTCAGGCACTCGCTTATTGCCTGGCATATTGCCTGCCTGTCATTCTGCTTATAGTAAAGTTTGACCTGTTATCGCTGAGTCAATGGGGGTTTTTCTTTTTGAGTTACGCCACCACGCAAGCGGGTATTCTGCTCAGGCCCGGATACTATCTGTTTTTTCCACTGCTAACAGGGACTCTTGTTGTTCTTGTCAGCTTGCTTGTTTAACTTTTTTCTGTCTCAGCGAACGCCTTATCCACGGTGTCGAATCTGAACTCAAAGCCGGCATCAAGCAACTTCTCAGGGATAACCCGCTGACCAGTGAGTAGCATGTCTGCTGCTTCACCCATCATGATTTTTAATGCGAACCCCGGCATGGGAATAAAGGCCGGGCGATTAAGGGCACTGGCAAACGCGCTGACAAAGTCTTTATTGGTTACCGGTTGGGGGGCGGTTAAATTGAATGGACCGCTGCACTGAGAATGGGTCATCAGAAAGCTGATCGCGGCCACCATGTCGTCCAGGTGGATCCAGGACATATACTGGTCACCGCTGCCTATGGGGCCACCAAGGCCGAGCTTGAAGGGCAGCCGCATTTTATCCAGTGCGCCGCCGTCAGCCGCCAGCACCACTCCGGTTCGCAGCAGGCATACACGACAGTGCTGTTTAACCGTTTCGGCTATCTGTTCCCAGCGATGGCACACCACATGGGTAAATTCCTGATGCGGTTCAGTGTTGTTTTCTGTGACCTGTTTGTCGCCCTGACGGCCATAATAGCCAATAGCGGAACCTGATATGAATGTATGCGGGGGCGTTGTGGATGCGTTGATTTTTGTTACCAGCGAGGTCGTCAGCTGCCAACGGCTCTGGCAGATCTGGTGTTTTTGCTGACTGGTCCAGCGCTTATCGGCAATGGGTTCTCCTGCCAGGTTTATCACCACGTCATAGTCATTAAAATCTGCAAGTGTGTCGAGGTTATCAACAACCGTCACGGCGGCTGGCAGAACAGACCGTGCTTTCGCCTCTGAACGGGTGAGCACGGTGATTTGATGTGCAGGGGCAAGCTTTGCTATCAGATGTTGCCCGATAAGGCCTGTGCCGCCAGTTATGAATATTTGCATACATGCTCCGTTACACTCTTTGTACCTGGCTGCGCGCTCAGGGCTACCTAATTCTGGTTAAATCTGGTAGCGTGGCATTTTGCCAGCGAAACCAGTCTTTTATGTCAACTCTGTCGCCAACCGCTAAAGCCCTGCTCATTTTTGCCAGCCTGATTGTAATACTGGCCGGGATTAAAGCTGCCAGCACTATTATGGTGCCGTTCTTTTTATCCGGCTTTATCGCAATCGCCTGTGGCCCGTTGATTCTGTGGATGTCGAAATACCGCATCCCACGATGGCTGTCTATTACTCTGGTTATACTGTTAATTGTGGTATTTGGTTTTATGTTGGCGGGTTTAGTTGGACAGTCACTGGCTGAATTCCGCGAAAATATGCCGCAGTACCGGGAGAAACTCTCTGGTGAATTTACCTGGGTAGTGAATCAACTCGCGCGTTTTAATATTCATGTGGATAAAGATTTAATTATTTCCTATCTCGATCCGGGCATGGCCATGTCTATGGTAACTAACTTTTTAAGTGGGATGGGCGGCGTGCTGTCTAATCTGTTTTTAATCCTGCTTACTGTGATTTTTATGCTGTTTGAAGCGGAAGGGATCCCAAGACGCCTGCATATTGCGCTATCTGATCCCCAAATGAAAATGCATCACATCGACCGTTTTATTCAGTCGGTTAACAGTTATCTGGCGATTAAAACGGTGGTCAGTCTGGCCACCGGTCTGCTGGCCGGTACCTGGTTGTATATTCTGGGAGTCGATCATTTTCTGCTCTGGGGCGTGCTGGCGTTTTTGTTTAACTATATTCCGAATATCGGTTCTATTATTGCCGCTGTACCGGCAGTATTGATGGCGCTGGTACAATACGGCGGCGGGGAAGCCGGCCTGGTGGCGCTGGGTTTTGTGGTGATCAATACTGTTATGGGCAATGTGGTTGAACCCCGGTTTATGGGGCGCGGTCTGGGCCTTTCAACGCTGGTGGTTTTCCTGTCGTTAATTTTCTGGGGCTGGCTGCTGGGGAGTGTGGGCATGTTACTTTCTGTACCGCTAACAATGATTGTGAAGATTGCCCTGGAGTCCCGGGAAGAAAGCCGCTGGCTGGCCATTTTATTGTCCAGCGATGGGGAAGCCGTGCTCGATGAAGCGAAACATCGTCATGCTAGCGAGGAGCCGGCAAAGTTACCCTGATACTTGCGCCGCCTGAGGCTGAACGCTCAATGGAGAGTTTACCTTCATAGGCCGTGAGTAAATCGGTAACCACGGCCATGCCGATACCCTGACCGTCGGTGTAGGCATCGAGTCGTTGCCCGCGGTTAAGCAACCGTTCGACTTGTTCAGCCGGTATGCCCGGACCATCGTCATCAATGCACAACTCGGTTTGCCGCGATAACTGTTTAACCGAAACCACTACCTGGTGGCGAGCTGCCTTACAGGCGTTATCCATCAGGTTGCCGAGAATTTCCATCAAATCGGTTTTATCACCAAAAAATACGCCTTCATCACCGGATGCCTTAAGCTGCAATGCCTTGTCGCGATACACCTTATTCAGGGCTGCGATCAATTGCTCTGCAACCGGCATCACCGGCACGCCCTGACTCCACGCTGAGGCACCGGCTGAAGCCCGCTTCAACTGGCGCTTAATCAGGGCATCAATTTGTTGCAACGGCTCTCTGGCTGACTCGGGTAAGGATGAGGTACCCATTGCTACTGCCAGCGGGGTTTTGAGACTGTGAGCTAAGTCACCGAGGCTGTTCTTATAGCGCTCCCGTTGTTCAGCTTCGCCGGCCAGTAATTGATTAATGCTTTGTTTGAGCGGGGTAAATTCAGGCGGATAGTCTTCCATTAACCGGGTTTGGTTACCGCCACTGGCTTGCTGTATTTCGCCAATCAGCAACCGTACGGGCTTGAGCAAGGTGTTCATGCCTAGAATCAGTACCACCAATAATCCTGCGCCCAGGGCCCCGAGGTATTGCCATACGGAGCGCAGAAAGGCATCCCGCTCCTGCAAAAAGTCCTGTCTGTCGTTATACACATAAAAACTGACCGGGATATACCGTTCGCCATCATCGAACTCAGCCGTAAAGCTATAGGCGAAATACTCACCATCGGAATTCTCAAAGGCAAACTGAGTGACAAAATTTTCATCACCGGTAGCTGGCGTTGATGTCTGGGGATCGAACACGGTGTAAACACTGGAGGCGGATTGCCATACCAGTTCGTTATTAATGGTAATGGCGCCCAGATACCCGGAGTCGGGCAGGTTAAGCTGCTCATCGTAGAGCATGTCGGGCATCTGACTGACACCGTCATCAAACTCGAATACCGAGATCATGGCAAGGTTCATCAGCTTCAGTTCGCTGTATTTGGCTTGCAATAAACTGGAGGTATATGCCTTGGACAGTGTTAATACGGTAACCGGTATGAAAATTCCCAGGGCGAGTATGGCAATAAGCAAACTGCGCAGCCGCAGCGACAGGTTCGGCATTGGTTAGCTGCCGCTAGCGTCCTGAGCCAGTTCGCGACTTATCCTGTAACCCCGGCCCCGCAGGGTCTCAATGGGTTTTAAGGTACCTTCAGGGTCGAGTTTACGGCGTAAGCGACCAACAAAGACTTCTATCACATTGCTGTCGAGATCGAAGTCCTGATCGTAAATATGCTCGGTCAGCTCAGTTTTGGAAATTACCTTCTGCGGATGAAGCATGAGATATTCCATTACCTTGTATTCATAGGCGGTGAGGTCCAGTGCGCGGGCGTTAACGCGGATTTCCTTAGCCTGCATGTCGAGCACCACGGGGCCAAATTCAATCGTAGAGCTGGCCTGGCCGGACGCCCTGCGGATCAGCGCTTTGACCCGGGCGAGTAATTCTTCATTATGAAAGGGCTTGGTAAGATAGTCGTCAGCCCCGGCATCCAGTCCTTCCACTTTTTCCTGCCAGCGGTCGCGAGCGGTCAGGATCAGGACTGGCGTGCTGATATCACTGCTGCGTGCCTGGCGTATAACGTCGAAGCCATCGAGTTTGGGCAGACCAATGTCGATAACCGCTAAATCGTAATTCACTTCTTTTAGCTGGAACAAGGCTTTTTTACCATCGTCAGCCAAATCGACGCTGAATCCTTGTTGCTGGAATAAACTATCTAACTGCATCAGCAGACGGCTATCGTCTTCTGCGACTAATACTCTCACTAATTATCATCCTTGCGCTTGCTGGGTTTAACTTGTCCGGACCGTTTATCCACATCGAGGGAGACAACCCGGCCTGATTTCTTCAGCATTTTTACCCGGTAGGAGCTTTTCTTGGTGTCTACCTTCAACACTCGGCCTTCAACATGGCGCTTGGCCTGTTGAGCCGCCTGGGTCGAGTTTTTAACGGGTTTTTGCTTGTCTTGCCGGGCCATTGCACCAGGCGCACAGACAGTCAGCATAACAAGCAATACACCGGTCACAACGCTTTTGAACATGTCACTCCACTCGTTGGGTAGTACCCAATCATTCGTTATTATCAGCAGGATAGCCTGGTCAGGCTGAATATTGTCTGAATCGTGCTTAGGCTCATCCAGAACCTTATCGGGCACCATAAAAAGTCAGGCAATATTGCTCCGTCCTTAACCGTTATAAATTATAGTACCACCGGGGGAGAAGAGCGCAAAGCTTATAGCAGCTTTGCGCGGGAGGGGGAGTTAGGGCAACACTTTTTTGTAGGGCTTAACCACGACTTCCTGGTAAACCCCGGCATCGATATAAGGATCGGCGTCGGCCCAGGCCTGAGCGTCTTCCAGACTGCTAAATTCCGCTACGACCAGCGAGCCGGTGAAGCCTGCGCTGCCCGGATCATCACTGTCGATGGCAGGGAATGGGCCGGCAATTAGCAAACGCCCCTGATCTTTTAACTCATTGAGGCGCGCCAGGTGTGCCGGACGCGCAGCTAAACGCTCACCCAGGGTGTCGGGTTTATCCGTGGCGCATATCATATAGAACATGGGTTATTTTCCTGTGGCTGCTTTCATTTGCGACACAAACTGCCCCAGGGCAGCAAGCATTGCCGGTACGTCATTGAGGTTTTGCTCAATAAGGTTAACGGTAGCTGAGCCAGAGATGGCACCGGCTGCACCGCTTTCAATAGCATGCTTTACCTGTTCAGGGTTTGAAATCCCAAAGCCGAGCAGTGGCGGTGCTGCATTCACGCTGGTCAGTCGTGCAATTAATGAAGCCGCTGGCATGGTGGCTGCGGTTTCTGCCCCTGTTACACCGGCTCTGCCAAGTAAATAGGTATAGCCGGCCGACAGATCACCAATGGCTTTAAACGTGGCATCCGTGGCGTTAGGCGGCGCAATCAGTATTTGTTTAATACCGTTGGCATTGGCGGTATCAATAAATCGCTGTGCTTCGCGGATTGGCACATCGGCAATTAATATTGAATCGACGCCAGCATCAGCTGCTTGTGCATAGAAGCCTTCTACCCCTTTGGCCAGTACCAGATTGCTGTAAAGTAGCAAGCCTACCGGCACGTCAGGGTATTTTGCCCGAATGCGTTTCAGTAACTCGAAACAGGCGGCGGGGGTTACGCCGCTTCCCAATGCCCGGATACTGGCTTTTTGAATCGTCGGGCCATCGGCTACCGGGTCTGAAAACGGGATCCCCAGTTCCAATGCATCGGCGCCGCTCTCGATCAGTTGGGTAATGATTTTCTCTGACGTTTCTATGTCCGGATCGCCGACCATCACAAAAGGCACAAACGCGCCGGCGTTCTGCTCGTTTAAACGGCCAAACATGGCTGCATATCTATCCATTCAGGTCATCTCCCAAAATACTAATTACGTGACCAAGATCTTTATCGCCCCGGCCAGACAGGTTTACCACAATAATGGTTTCTTCTTCGGCTTCATCCGCCATGTTTAACGCATAGGCCAGCGCATGAGATGACTCAAGGGCGGGGATAATCCCTTCTTTACGCGCCAGTAACTGGAAGGCATTGAGGGCTTCTTCATCGGTAACAGAAAAGTATTCAGCCCGACCGATATCAGAAAGGTATGCGTGCTGAGGTCCTACCGCCGGGTAATCAAGCCCCGCTGATACGGAATAGCTCTCTTCAATCTGACCATCGGGGTTTTGCATAATATAGGTATAGGCGCCATGCAGAATGCCTTTGGTACCCTTGCCAATAGCGGCACCATGTTCTTTGGTATGTACGCCTTTACCAGCAGGTTCCACACCCACCAAGCGCACCGAAGGTTCATCAATAAAGTCGGCAAACATGCCGATGGCATTAGAGCCACCGCCCACACATGCCACTACGGCATCTGGCAGTCGACCTTCTTTCTCTAAAATTTGCGCCCGGGTTTCTTCACCAATCATACGGTGATATTCGCGTACAATAGTCGGGAACGGGTGAGGACCGGCTGCAGTACCGAGCAGGTAGTGTGCTTTGTCGTAGTTGGCTGACCAGTCGCGCAGGGCTTCGTTTACCGCATCTTTTAAGGTGCCTGAGCCTGAATCTACCGGAATGACTTCAGCTCCCATTAGTCGCATCCTGAACACGTTAGGTGACTGACGCTCAACGTCTTTTGCGCCCATGTAAATGCGAGCCTTTAAACCAAGCAGGGCACAGGCCAACGCAGTGGCCACACCGTGCTGACCGGCTCCGGTTTCGGCGATGACTTCGGTTTTGCCCATCCGTTTGGTGAGCAGTGCCTGACCCAGCACCTGATTGGTTTTGTGCGCGCCGCCGTGAAGCAAGTCTTCACGCTTTAAATAGAGTTTTACGTTAGGGTTAGACACCAGGTTACGGGTCAGGAACATCGAGGTTGGACGTCCTGCGTAATCTTTTAAAAGTGACATAAACTCGGCATTAAATTCCGGGTCATCTTTGGCATCAAGAAACGCTTGTTCAAGCTGATCCAGCGCAGGAATAAGCAGCTCGGGCACATACATGCCGCCGTATTCCCCAAATTTTGTATCTAATTGATTCATGAAATGTCCTGTTGAATATATCTGCCGGTTAATACTGACGACAAATAGTAAAAAGTTCGCTGACCTGCTGTGCAGACTTATTACCCGGGCTGTCTTCCACGCCCGAGTTGACATCTACAATGGCAACGCCGGTTGCCTGCGCAGCGGCAATATTCTGTGGGTTAATGCCACCTGCTATAACCAGTTTTTCGAGTTCCAGCTCATTGTGGATCAATGACCAGTCAAATTGTTGCCCGGTGCCACCGGTCTGTTTGCCAACCTGACAATCCAGCAACACCTTATCCAGCGTCTCATCGTCCAGCAGCGCATGGGTTAAATAAGGTAATTCCCCGGCTACGCCAATGGCTTGCCATATTTCACAGCCCTCTGGTAAGTTTGCTCGTAAGTGCTGGCGGTACATAGTGTCTTCATCACCATGCAACTGAACGGCTTTAAGGCCCAGCTCATTGGCAATTCCGAGTACCATTTCAAGTGGTTGGTTAACAAACACGCCGACGTAGTTACCCGGCGTAGCGGTAACGATTTCACGAGCCTGCTCGGGGCTAACACAGCGTTTGGAGTGAGCGGCAAAAATTAGCCCGCAAAAACTGGCACCTGACGCAAAGGCATGACGCACCTGATCCGGCTGGGTCATACCACACATTTTTACGGTACCGTAAACCAGTTGGTTGACGGCCAGCGGCAGATCCTGCTGGGCCATTAGCGCGCTACCGACTAAAAAGCCCTGACACAGCGGTGCCAGACGCAGTACGTCCTGGTGGGTATAAATACCCGACTCGCTGATTACGACGAACTCGTGAGTGGCTTCCTCAAGCAATGGTACCAGTCTTTCGGTGGTCGCCAGATCGGTTGACAGGTCGCGCAGATCGCGGTTGTTAATACCAATAATCCTGGCTTTTAACGCAATGGCGCGGTGCATTTCTTCTTCATTGCTGACTTCGGTCAGGATATCCAGACCCAGCGAGTCTGCCACATCAGCAAGCTGTTGGTAGGTTTCGTCATCCAGTACCGACAACATCAGCAAAATTGCATCGGCGTTGTAGTAGCGCGCGAGATAAACCTGGTACTCACAGACAAAAAAGTCTTTGTTAAGGACCGGTTGACTGACACGCTCGGTAACATAAGCTAAGTATTCAAATTTACCCTGAAAGTACTTTTCGTCGGTCAGCACAGAAATGCCCGCCGCATGGGGCGTATAGGCGGCCAGAATTTCATCAAGGTCGAATGTTTCGCGGATCAACCCTTTTGAGGGGGAGGCCTTTTTACACTCCAGAATGTAACCTGCATTCGGGCCATTCAGAGCCTCGAAGAGGCTTTTGGTGGATGGTGTTAACCCCTGCTTAATTTGCTCAAGAGGCGTTTCGGCCATGCGTGCTTCAATTTCGACACGTTTGTCTTCAACTATTTTCTCGAGGACGTTGCTCATGCATTTTCTTCCAGTTGACTGTGTTCAGCGACTTGTCTGATTAATTTGATTGGCGCGGCATCGGCCATGGCATTAAGCGCTTGCTCGGCACCCTGTTTAAAAGTGTTGGCGAACCCGGCAACTTTCAGTAGTGCACCGGCATTCATGGCAATGGCTTCGCGATGGGCCTGTTCACCTTCACCGCATAACGCCGCTTCAATAAGCTGCCGGTTCTCTTTTGGCTCACCACCGGCAATGGCACTGATAGGCGCATGGCTTAAGCCAAAATCGGCCGCTGTAACCGTATAGTGGGAAGTACTGCCATGATCGATTTCAACGACCTGAGTGGGGCCATGTAATGATAGCTCATCCAACCCGTCACCGTGGACGATTAACGCTTTACGTTGCCCCATCAGGGTCAGTGTTTGCGCATAGATATCCAACAGTTCAGGTGTATAAACGCCGTACACACCAAACGTAGGGCCGGCGGGATTGGCCAGCGGGCCGAGAATATTAAACAGGGTACGGGTCTTCATTTCGGCACGTACCGGGGCGGCGAAGCGCATACCCGCATGGTAAACCGGTGCAAACAGAAAACAGAAGTTTACCTCATCGAGGCATTTGCGCGCGACTTCCGGGGTAATATCGAGCTTAATGCCGCATTCGCGAAAGAAATCAGCCGAGCCGGATTTGCTCGACACGCTGCGGTTGCCGTGCTTGGCAACTTTAATACCGCAACTGGCGGCTACCAGTGCCGCAGCACTGGAAATATTGATGGTATGATGGCCGTCGCCACCGGTCCCTACGATGTCACCAAACTCATAGTCCGGTGTTGGATAAGGGCGTGCATTTGACACCATCGCACTGGCGGCCCCGGCAATCTCATTGGGGGATTCACCGTTGATTTTTAGCGCGGTCAGTAAGGTAGCGAGCTTCACTTCCGATAGCTCACCGTGCATCACCTGATTGAACACCGAAAACGATTCGGCCTGGGTCAGGTTTTGACCGTCGAAGAGTTTTTCAATTACCTTGCTGTAATCAGCCATGAGTTAATCCTCTTTGGTCAGGTAATGAATACTTTGCAGCAGCAGGCGACTGCCTTCTGCTGTCAGAATGGACTCCGGATGAAACTGGAATCCAAGCATTTTATCGTCTGCCTGGTAAACCGCCATCACCGTGGTACCAACTTTAGCCAGCGGCGCTAAACCGTCTGGCAGTTCCAGCGCCATCAGTGAGTGGTAGCGGGCAACGTGAAGCGGCTGAGGCATATTCGCAAACATGGCTTCACCAGTATGCGTAATGGCCGATGATTTGCCGTGCATCACATCTTCAGCACGGCCTACGGTGCCGCCATAATGGGCTACAATTGCCTGATGACCAAGACAAATTCCCAGCACCGGAAAATGCCCCTGGACCATCGCTAGCAATTCGGGCATACAGCCAGCTTCGTGCGGTGCGCCAGGACCCGGGGATAATAGCAATAAAACCGGCCCGTTTTCAGCCTGCAATTGCATTTTTTCAAATAACATTTTAGCGTCGACATTATTGCGGTACACCACGATATTTAAATTCATGGTGCGCAACTCATCGACCAGGTTGTAGGTAAAGGAATCGACGTTATCTAACAGAAAAACGGTAATGGGCTGGCTCATTGTACTTCTCCCTCAACGAGCAATGAGGATTTCACTGCATTGATGACGGCTTGCGCCTTATTACGGGTTTCATCTGCCTCTGCCTGCGGGTCGGAATCATACACTACGCCGGCCCCGGCCTGTATATAGGCGCGGCCATTTTTTACAAAGGCTGAGCGGATCACGATACAGGTGTCCATATCGCCATCGTTGTTCAGGTAGCCTACCGCTCCTCCGTAGCTACCGCGGCGTTTATGTTCGACCTTGCGTATTAATGAAGCGGCACTAACCTTAGGCGCGCCTACCAGGGTACCCATGTTCATACAGGCCTGATAAGCATGCAGGGCATCCAGATCGTGGCGCAAATGACCAACAACGCGGGACACCAGGTGCATAACATGGGAATAGCGGTCAACTTTAAGTAAATCCTTAACATAACGGGTACCCGGCTCAGACACTTTTGCCACATCGTTACGTGCCAGATCTACCAGCATCAGGTGTTCGGCTTTTTCTTTTTGGTCTTCGCGCAGATTCAGCTCAATCCGGCTGTCCATGTCGTGATCGATCTCACCGTTGGCACGTTTACCCCGTGGGCGGGTGCCGGCAATCGGGTAAATCTCTACCACATTACTCTGCGCTGTATACTTCAGTGCTGACTCTGGTGAAGCGCCAAAAATGGTAAATTCAGCATCCTGCATGTAAAACATATAAGGGCTGGGGTTTTGTTTTTTCAGAGCGGCGTAGGCGGTGAGAGGAGCGGGGCAGGGCAGAGAAAAAGTCCGGGACGGCACCACCTGAAAGATATCGCCGGCCAGTATGTGCTCTTTTAAGGTCAGCACATCGTTACAGTACTCTTGATCCGACTTGTCCATCTCCAGCGAGGTTGGCTCATTCACCCTGACCGGTGATAAATCCAGCGGCGCGAGACTTTGTAATTCCGCACACAGCGCCTCCAGACGCTGAGCAATGGCAAAGTAACTGGTTGCTACTTCTCTGCCGCTGAACACACTGCCGAGTAAGCGGGCTTCGCGGGTCTGGTGATCGAAGGTAATTAGCGTTTCAGCCAGATAAAACACATAGTCGGCACAGTCATTGGCGCCTTCCGCTACCTCAGGCAGTTCTTCGAAGGTTGCGAGTAAGTCATAAGCAAATACTCCCCCTAAAAAGACGGCATGCTGGTGATCGCGAAGCGGCGTGATTTGGTTGACAACCTGGCGCAAGACGTCAAATACGCTGGTGGACTTTAAGCGACTGTCTTCGTCAAGATTCGCGGTGTCGGCATGGCAATGAAGGGTGATTTCGGTATCGTTAATTACCTGGCACCGCATGTCTGCCGGACAGCTTTCGATGAACAGGGGTAACAGCCCCTTGCCGTTAGCACTCAGCGCTTTGATGGCAACCTGTTGTCCCCGGCACTCAAAGCGCAAGGCACCGTCTACCATCAATAAGCTTTGCAGATTATCCTTGCTGTCTATTTCTGCTGACTCCAGCAATAACGCATGAGGCTTTTCGCCACATAGCTGGGCAAATGCCGCCAAGGGATCATTGATGTAGGTTGCTGTTCTCTCAATGGTTTCCACTTTTCCCGGGACCATGCCTAATTCGGCCAAACTCATCTTTTTTCTCCGGTTAAAAATTAAAAAAAAGGCCCGTAACATTACGGGCCTTTTTTGTTTGTTCTGCGCACTAACGCTCACACCGCCCGTTATCGAAGGGAGTGCCACCACCAGATAGTTACCATTACGGCATGTTGTTGTGGTTGTTTGAGCATTAGTTTTCTGTCTCTGTGTTTTATTTGATAACTTCGATAGGCATCGAAGCATTCAATCCGTATACTGTGCTATAGAAGAAAACAAAAACCTATTTGTGTCAACCATAAATTTGAAATTACATGAAAATTGACTTGCACAGTCACACGACTTTCTCGGACGGTCGGTTAACGCCGGCCGAACTTATTCAACGCGCTCAAACCATGCAGGTTGATGTTCTGGCCATTACCGACCACGACACGATTTACGGATTGGCTGATGCGCATGCCGAGGCGAGTAAACATTATCCGGCGCTCACGTTGATAGACGGCGTTGAAATATCCACTCGCTGGCACAGTTTTGAAATTCATATAGTCGGATTGAATATCGACACCGCAGACCCGGTTTTACAGCGGTTTTTGGCAGAACAACAGCAAAAACGCGAAGAACGTGCAGTGAAAATTGCCGATAAGCTGGCAAAGTGTGGCTTTGTAGGTACTCTGGAAAGGGCCCGTCGTTATGCGGGTGTCGGGCAGATAACGCGAGCGCATTTTGCCCGCGTACTGGTAGATAATTTCCAGGTCCCGACCCTCGAAAAAGCCTTTAAATTGTATTTAGGCAAAGGCAAACGCGCGGCAGTAAAAGCCGAGTGGCCGGATATCGCCGCCGCGGTGAAAGTGATCCAGCAAGCCGGTGGGCGCGCTGTGCTCGCTCACCCTATTCATTACGATATGAGCACCAAATGGCTGCGCCGTCTTATCGGTGAATTCTCTGCTGCAGGCGGGGATGCGGCCGAAGTCGTCTTTCCTGGCATGAATGCGGATAAACAAGCCTTCTTGCAATCCATTGTTGCTGAACATCAGTTACTGGCATCGGCGGGTTCGGATTTTCATTTTCCCGGTCGCTGGACTGAGCTGGGGCGTTGTCAGTTAAAATCAGACACGCTTACTCCGGTCTGGCATGACTGGCATTTATCTGTGAGACAATCCTCACTTAAGGACCCTGTATGAGTCAGTTTTTTTATGTCCATCCGGATAACCCGCAGGCCCGCTTAATTAAACAGGCCGCTGAACTGATTCGGCAGGGAGAAGTGGTGGTGTATCCCACCGATTCCGGCTATGCCATTGGTTGTCAGATGGACGATAAACGCGCGCTGGATCAACTCTGCCGTATCCGCCAGATTGGTAACGAACATAATTTTTCGCTGATGTGCCGCGATATGTCTGAGCTGTCGGTGTATGCAAAAGTGGATAATGTGGCATTTCGGATGTTAAAAAATAACACGCCGGGGCCCTACACCTTTGTGCTGAAAGCCACCCGCGAAGTCCCTAAGCGATTACAAAATCCCAAACGGCGTACCATCGGTATTCGCGTGCCCGATAACACCATAGCCCTGGCGTTACTCGAAGAACTCAATGAACCTCTTATGTCCACATCGTTGATTTTACCCGGCCAATCTCTGGCTGAGTCCGATCCCGATGACATTCGCGACAAGCTGGAAAAACAGGTTGGTTTGATTATTCATGGCGGTTACCTCGGCGAGCAACCCACTACCGTGATTGATTTAAGTGACGGCGAGCCGGTTGTGGTACGCGAGGGCAGCGGTGACATAACGCCATTTTTGTAATGTCTGAAAAGTACAACGGGCAATGAGATGAGCAACAGCGACGAAACAGCTTCAACCCTTTCCACGCCAGTGCAGCAGCCGCTGCCCCTGGCGTTTGTGAATGGTGAGGCGGTTATTGAAAAACCGGAAGATTTATATATTCCTCCGGAAGCGCTGGAGGTGATCCTGGAGTCTTTTGAGGGCCCACTGGATTTGCTGTTGTATTTAATCCGTAAACAGAAATTTGATATTACCACGATGCCGGTGGCGGAAATTACCCGTCAGTACATGGAATACGTGGAAGTGATGCAAACCCTTAAGCTCGAACTGGCGGCTGAGTACCTGCTAATGGCTGCGATTCTGGCTGAAATCAAATCGCGCCTGCTGTTACCCAGTCGCAGTGACGAGGAAGACGACGAAGAAGATCCGCGTGCCGCGCTGATAAGACGACTGCAGGAATACGAGTTAATTAAACAGGCCGCCGAAGACCTGGATATGCAGCCACGCATGGAGCGGGACCTGTTCAGGGTAAGTGTGGAACCGTCATCCGATATTAAACCGGTGATCATTCAGCCTGACGTGTCGCTACAGGAATTGGTACTGGCCTTTTCGGCTGCCATCCAGCGAGCTGCCGCATTCGAGCATCATCATATTGCTCCGGAGGCGCTGAGTACCCGCGAGCGGATGAGTAAAATTTTACAGTTACTCAATGCCCAGGAGTACACGCCAATGGAAGCCTTATTCACCGCCGAAGAAGGCAGAGCTGGCGCTGTAGTGACCTTTCTGGCGATTTTAGAATTGGTTAAAGGGCAGAGTGTTAAACTGGTACAGGCGGGGCCTTTTGCCCGCATTCATGTGAAGTTAGGCAGTTTTGAAGCACCATGAAAAAAATAAATAGCGAACAGCTCAAACAGCTTATTGAAGCGACAATATTTGTCTCGGACCAGCCGGTTTCGGTTGAGAAACTAAAAAATACTGTCCTGGCCGATTTCACCGTTAGCGATAAAGCGATACAATCAGCATTGAGCGCTTTGGAGCTGGATTATCGCCCACGCGGGATCCAGCTGAAAGAAGTAGCCAGTGGCTACCGGTTTCAATCTCTGGATAGCCTCAGCCCGTGGCTGAGTCGTTTATGGCAGGAAAGCAGCCCTAAGTATTCCCGGGCGATGCTCGAAACACTGGCGCTAATTGCTTATCGACAGCCCATCACCCGCGGTGAGATTGAGCAAGTGCGTGGTGTGGCGGTAAGCAGTAACATCATAAAAACGCTGACTGAGCGTGAGTGGATAAAAGTGATTGGCCATAAGGAAGTTCCTGGTCGGCCGGCACTGTATGCCACCACTAAACAGTTTTTAGATTATTTTTCGCTGAAGTCACTCAGTGACTTACCTAATGCCGAGGACTTTATGGCCTCCCTT
Source organism: Alteromonas sp. 4NH20-0104 (assembly GCF_057547795.1). Taxonomy (NCBI): domain Bacteria; kingdom Pseudomonadati; phylum Pseudomonadota; class Gammaproteobacteria; order Alteromonadales; family Alteromonadaceae; genus Alteromonas; species Alteromonas sp. 4NH20-0104. Next base: position 93,626 of record NZ_BAAJLP010000008.1, read on the forward strand.
GATGCCAGTCAGAATATCACTCATGTACTGCATGAGCAGACTGATACTCAGGCAGCAGGTGATAGCGACAACCAGAATGAGTCAATACACTAATGACAGAGAAATTACAGAAAGTACTCGCTAACCATGGCATTGGATCGCGCCGTGAAATGGAACGCTGGATTGAACAAGGGCGTATATCCGTAAATGGCACGGTGGCGAAATTGGGTGACCGCGTTGATGCTGCTGCACAAATCCGGGTCGACGGCCATATCCTTTCGCGCAGTAATGAAGAGCCGGTTTGCCGGGTGCTGATGTACAACAAACCGGAAGGCGAGCTATGTACCAGGATTGATCCTGAAGGCCGCAGTACGGTGTTTGATCGTCTGCCTGCAATTAGTCAGGGTCGTTGGATTGCCGTAGGCCGGCTGGACATTAACACCAGCGGTTTGTTGCTGTTCACCAATGATGGCGAGCTGGCCAACCGCCTGATGCATCCGCGCTGTAAAGTAGAGCGTGAGTATGCAGTGCGCATTTTCGGTGACGTGTCGGCCAAAACGCTGCAGATACTTAAAAAAGGTGTCACGCTGGAAGATGGTCTGGCTAAGTTTAATGCCATTAAGCCACGTCCAGCTACTGACGAAGAGAGCATGAATAACTGGTTTAATGTTACCCTCGAAGAGGGCCGTAACCGGGAAGTGCGTCGTTTATGGGAGTCACAGGATTGCCAGGTGAGCCGTCTGATTCGGGTACGTTACGGGCCGGTAGAGCTGCAAAAGCGTTTACCACAGGGTGCCTGGGTAGAGTTGCCACTAAGTGAAGTTAATGCATTACGTCATATCGTTCAGTTACCGGCAGAAAATGAAAGTATGGTTGATGAACGCCAGACGAAACTGGATCACGCCCGTCTGAGTCGTATGCGTCGTTCAGTGAAGAAACATAAAATCCGTAAAGAGCGGGTTCATCAACGTCGTCAGTTTTAATTCTCTTTGAAGACTCCTCCGGCGGGGGAGTCTGCTATTGTGTCAGTAACCTTTCTATCTCCTGATGCAGCGATTCCGGGCTGGTCTGCGGACCAAAACGCCTGATCGATGCCCGGTCTTTACTGATCAGAAACTTAGTAAAATTCCATTTAATAGCTTTAGTACCAAACAGGCCCGGCGCCTGCGCTTTAAGGTATTTATATAATGGGCTCGCATCTGAACCGTTCACTTCAATTTTTTTCATTACCGGAAAAGTGACGTTATAGTTCAGGCTACAAAAAGACTGGATACTGGCATCATCCCCCGGCTCCTGCTGGCCAAACTGGTTGCAGGGAAAAGCTATTATAGCGAGGCCCTTATCGTTGTACTGTTGGTGTAAGGCTTCTAAGCCCTCGTATTGTGGCGTGAAGCCGCATTTACTGGCCGTATTAACGATAAGCAATACCTTACCGTCAAATGTTTGCATGGCGATATCATCGCCTTGTTTATCCTGAATAGTTAACTTGGAAAATTGCATCATTACATTGCCGAACTCTGGTAGTGAACTTTGGATGTCATCGTGTCCGGAATGTCGAGTTTAACGTCACGCCCTAAAATGATGTCGCCCGTCAGTTGTACGCTGGCGTCTATCAATAATGTAGGGGTTGAGTGGTTGTCGTTATTTTCCGGATCTTTATAAATAATATCACCTTTAATTACACTATTACCGGTAATACTGATGTCTCCATTGACGGTCTCAATGTTGTCGGAAAGTGTAAGGTCCGCAGCTTCGATATCGCCATTAACGGTGATCAGGCTACCATCAACCTTTGCCCCGGAGCCAAGGGTAATATCGCCATTGACCGATTCTATACCGTCACCCGATACCAGTTTCTGACCGGCTTCAATGTCGCCATTGACGACGGTAATACCATCAATTTCACAAAAATCGCCAACCGTGACTCCGCCATTAACCGTAGTCAGTTCATCGGCTTTAACATTGGACCTTAGCGTAATGCCGCCATTGACGGTGGTAAGTGAACCTACCTGGCGATTTTCAGAGATATCAATGCTGCCGAATACACGGTTTACACTGCCGTCATAATCGGAAGCGCTTTGACCACCGACGTTGATCACACAGCCAGAGAGCGCAGTGCCAATGACAAAACACAGGGGCGCAAGGCGGGAAATGTTAAGTAAGCGATTTTTCATAATACTTCAGAGCATATTAGGTTAAACACGCAATAACCTTAGCATGGGGGCTGAAAAGCTCGTACTTTAAAATAATTTCAAAATATGTCTGACGCCAACAGGGCATTGGTAATGCAAGGGTAATTGTATCAAGATTAAAAAAGCAGGCGGGACCGCGGATGGCCTGCCGGTTCAACTCTGGCAAGCCATAATCAAAGAGAGGCTTATTGCTCGAGAGGGGTGTTAAAGTCCTCAGACAGTTCGAAATCGCTGTCTACGGTTTCTACGCGATCATCAATAAACGTAATGACCAGACTTTTTTCAAAATCTTCACCGCGTTTTTCCATGCCACGCTTCATTTCGTAGTAGTAATACCAGGTATCTTTATCGAAGGCATCTTTAAGTATCGGACGGCCAAGAACAAATTCTACCTGTTCCTTTGTCATTCCAATACGCAGTTTTTTTACGTCCTGCTCGTCCAAAAAGTTACCTTGAGGAATATCTATCCGGTAAATCCAGTTAGAGCACGCAGTTGATAAAAAAGTAAGTGAAAGCACAACAATCAGGTGAGACAGCTTCATTAACAGATAAATCCAATTATTACAGTAAGTATTCGTTATTATTTGGTCTGCATGCCAGGCTGTTACACGCGTGGGATAGTCATTGCAGACGCTATGGGTGCCGAGCATGCTAATCGCTCAACACCGGCACGTCAACTTTGACCAATGAATTGCAATTTAGTTCGCCAAAGCATTATCAAGTAATTCTTTGGCATTAGCCAGCGCATTGGGCGTAATTTTGTCGCCCGCCAGTAGCCGCGCCAGCTCATCAATTCTGGCTTGTTCCGTAAGTGCCAGAATATGTGTTTGCGTTTCGCTGTTTTCGGTTGTTTTGGTCACAAATAGCTGATTATGCGCCTGTGCCGCCACCTGAGGTAAGTGAGTCACACACATAACCTGATTTTCTTTACCCAATCGACGTAACAACTGCCCCACAATTGAAGCGGTTGGGCCACTTATACCGGTATCCACTTCGTCAAAAATCATGGTGGGTGTCAAACTCGTATCCCGGCTAATCACCTGTAATGCCAGTCCAATTCTGGATAATTCACCTCCAGATACCACCTTATCCAGTCGATCATGCGCTTGCCCCGGGTTGGTAGACACTTTAATAACTACCGTATCCATCCCCAGTGCGGTAGGCCGTGACTGAGCGCAGTGAGTCACGTCAATGCAAAATTCCGCGTGAGGCATATTGAGTGTGCGCACCTGGGTTTGCACCATCGCGGCCAGCTTCTCAGCCGCGCTGCTGCGGCTTTGCGACAGCTTTTCACTGGCAGTCAGATAGGCCGCATGACTACTATCGAGTTCTTCCTGCAATGCCGACAGTCTTTCGGTATCTGCACTCAGGCCAGCCAGTTCTTCAGACAACTGCTGATGATGTTGATACAGTGATTCGGGCATTACCTGATGTTTTCTGGCCAGCTCCAGCGCCTGAGCAAAGCGTTTTTCAACCTGTTGTAAACGCATTGGATCGATTTCCAGTTGATCACAATAACTACGCAGTTCATTGGCCGACTCTTCCACCTGAATTGCCGCTTCGTTAAGCAATGCCACAATCGGGGATAATGCCGGATCGTGATCTTCCAGGTGACTGAGCTTATCAATGCTGGTTTGAATGGCTGACAGCGCATTGAACTCATCGGCTTCATATAAATGATAAAAACTTTTTTGTGCCTCTTCGAGTAATGTCTGACCATTACTTAAGCGTTTATGTTCGGCTTCCAGTTCGCTGAATTCCTCTTCAGCCAGAGCAAATTCGTCCAGTTCAGCAACCTGATAACTCAACAGTTGTTCTCTGTCTGCGCGTTGCTGGGCGGCTTGTTCCAGGGCGCTAAGTTCTTTGGCCAGTTGCTGCCACTGCTTATAACTGGCAGCTGTGGCGTTTAGCAGTGGCCCGTGTTCAGCAAAATCATCCAGCAGTTTTCTCTGCACGTCGTCTTTTAATAGTTGCAGGTGGGTATTCTGGCCGTGAATTGCCAATAAATACTGACCCAGTTGCTTTAGTTGCTGCAACGCCACGGGCACGCCATTAATAAACGCTTTTGAGCGCCCTTCCTTAGAGATCAGGCGGCGAATAAAGCAAGTGTTGGGATCATCATCGAGTACGACGTCATTTTCATCCAGCCAGGCTCTTGCCAGCGGCGCATCAAGCAACGAGAAATAGGCAATAATTTCTGCTTTATCGGCGCCTTTTCTCACCGCCGACGCATCGGCGCGCTCACCAAGGCACAAGCTCAGTGCATCGATTGCAATAGATTTACCTGCACCGGTTTCACCGGTCACCGCAGTCATGCCGGACTCAAAGGCAATATTTATTTCTTTAACGACAGCAAAGTTTTTAACCGATAAATGCGATAACATAAATGCCTCACAGTTTGACTAGATGAATATACAGTACGTGTAAATATATACAGTATTTTGGGTGAGTTAAATCCCGTTGGTCGAATTTCCCGGAGATATCTACGCAAGGCTATGATAAACCTAAAAAAATATATTTTTCCAGGAGACTTGCAGTATCAACTGACTCTGACACTTTATATAGCCCGTAGCCGCCTGTATATAGTTAATACCTTTTGCCGGAAATTACTCTTCAGGTTATTGAAATCGTGTAACTAAATATTTTTCACGTATGCAAATTCAAACCTTCTTAATGAATCACACATAGCAACTTTGCAAATCTGGCGTATAGTTTACTTTTTATCCTAATCGCGTTGTTGAATGTAGATTATGAGTGCCTGTTGCCAGAGAAATTATCTTCAAAACAAGGGATTGTTATTGCTTAGTGCTGTGGCACCCAATGTTTATGCTTTCCCGTCTTCCCTCCAGTCCCTGTCGCCGGACCAGTTTAATCTCATAGTGTATGCCGGTGTTGCAGGTGCCGGGTTCCTGTTACTGATGATTTTATTCGGTGCATTCAAGCGAAGCAGGCTCACTAAGCAGCTCAGCAAAGCTAATGCGCTGCTAACCGTTCAACAGGAGCGGTTGAATGCCGTCAGCGTTGGCGTCATCCTGGTTGATGAGAATCTGGCTGTCTGCTACGCAAACCGCACTGGTGCCTACCTGTTGGGACAGAATGCCGACACCGTTAAAGGCAAGGGACTGGCCGAATTGCTGCCAGTTGACGCACAACAATTACTCAACCAGGCCAGTGGTGCCAGCCGCGAGTTATCAATGCAGTGTGTACTTGGTCAGCGCGACAGGGCATACCGCTTACGTATTAATCCGGCGCTGAGTCAGGCAGCAGATGCTCACATGATGGTTATTGTTGAAGATGTGCAGGATTATCAGCAACAGCTGGATGACTCAGCAGCCATGCTCGAGCATATGGGCAGCCTGTTTGACGGGCAAAAAGTTGGCCTGGCTGAAATCGACCTTTCGGCCCAGCAACTGACCCTCAATGAAAGTTTAGTTACCTGGCTCGGCACTCAGCACAGCGACCTGTCGGTAGCCGACTTTATCCAACGGGTAGTCGATCGCGATCAGCAAATGCTGACCGATGCTTTTGAGCGTCTTGCGAGTGGTGAAATACTGGCGGCCGATACGTCCTTGGTGGCGGCTGATAATAGCATCATACCGGTCACCCTGTGTGGGTCGCTTGCCGAGCATACCAGTGAATCAGGTTCTCCTATCGGGCATATTTCGGTGGTCGACTGCAGGGAAATAACCCACACCAAAGCGGAGCGTGATGTGGCAATCCAGCGCTTCAGCGCATTGCTCGCCAGTTCCACTCAGCCGCTCTATCTACTGGATGGAGAAGGGAAGTTTGTTGACGCTAACCGGGCCTTCCTGAGCTTATTTAACACCGATCTAATGTACATTAAAGGGAAGCCATTAAACGACCTTAAGCAGTTTGATGAGGCGTTCAAAACGCTCCATCAGAGCCGTGACAGAATAACCACCAGGCGCCAGATGATTGCGGTTAAGCGGGAACATGGTTTATCCCTTTCTCTGAATGTTATTTTGCAGGCGCTGGCCGGCGAGTCAGGCGGGGTTATGGGTATCATCGAAGACCATACTGAAGTGGAGTCTTTAACCCATGAGGTGGCTCAGGCCAAAGACCGCTTAAGTATGTTTACCGACCATTCGCCAATGGGCATCGCAGTGTTTAATCGTGAAGGTGAAATTAAGGAAGTTAACCAAACCCTTTGCCGACAACTGGATATGAATAGTCAGGACTTGTTATCACACTCCTTTTACCAGTTGTTTACGGATAAAGCGGAAACCGACAAACTTACGCTGCGACTTGACCGTCATGATCAGGCAAGGGAATTTCCGGCGCGGCTCAAAAGTGGCACTAACAAAACCCTGTCGACGACCTTGCATGCCAACAAAATTAGCGAGATCCCAGAAGAGTATGTGTGCTGGATTGGCAGCCGTGAAGAGCAGGATTATCTGAACAGTCGCTTTGATCGCCTGGTGAAATACGCCAGTGTGCCGGTGGCGCTGTTAACCAACGAGGGTTTTACCCAGTTTAATTCTGCTGCCTGTGCTTTCTTTGGCATTCAGGATGAAGAAGAGATGCTGGGGCTGCAGTTAACAGCCCCTGAACTACACGGTGCTGCGGCAAATACCGAGACGCTCGCACAAAAGCTGGATATCGTTGGCAGCCGGGGTCAGGTGGTTACCCTAAGCTGGCAACACCAGTACCAGCAGCGAACGCTGCCCTGCGAACTGACGCTCATTCCCATTTTAAGGGACGCCAAACTACAGGGTATTATTTGTGTCTGGATAGATTTGCGTGCCATTGAACAAGCCAAAGTGGCGCGGACGGAGGCGGTTAAACTTCGCGAAGCGGCCGAACTTGAAGTTGAAGAAAAACAACAACAACTGGCCAGCAGTCAGCATCAGTTAGCACAACAACAGGAAGCGCTGGCTGAAACCGAACAAACCCTGGCTCAGGCCGAGCTGAAATTACAGGATGCAGAAGTTACCCTGTCGGAGAAAATAGAAACTATCTCTGAGCTACAACAGGCGCATAAGGATATCAGTGAACACCTGGCCAGCCTGAAGTTTGACTACACACAAAACCGCGAACTCCTGGAAGAAAGCCAACAGGCAAACGCGGCGCTTGAAGCGCAACTTGAACGCTCCAGCATGAAAGTGGGCAGTCTGGAAAAACAACGCAATCAGATCGCCGATGCCCTGCAATACAGTGAACGTAAATACCGTGAGGCGCAGGATCAACTCGAACAAAGCCAACAGGAAACACAGCGACTGGAACAACAGCAGGCTGAGCAACAATCAGCGGTTGAAAATTACGTAGCGGAAATAGCCGGTTTACAGGCGTCTATTGAAAATAAAGATAAGCAAATTGGCGACGTGAGCGGCCAGATTGCCGCTTTACAGTCACAGTTAAACAGTTCCAGTGAAGCGTCAGAGAAGCTGCGCGAGCAACTGGTAAATCAACGCAAGGCCAGCGAGCAGGCAGAAGTGGAGCGCCGAGAGCTGGCTATGGCGTATCAGAAAATGCAGGCCGAAGCCGAAGGAAAAGCGCGTCATATCGATCACTTGCAGCATGAAATGCAGATGCTTGAAACGATGTCTACTCAGCAGAAGGGTGATATGCAGGCCCACGCAGAGCAACTGGCCAAAGAGCTGGAAGCCAAGCAGTCGCAGTTGCAGTCAACGCAAACGGCACTGGCAGAAATAAAGCAACAGGCAGAACAGGATAAGCAGGAAAAGGCCGCGCAGCAGGAACGTCTGGCGCAACTGCAGAATGATTTGGCCGATATTGAAAGCCGCACGGTTGAGCAACAGTCGAAAGTTGCCGAAGCAGATGCGCAGCGCAAGGCTGAGCATGAAGCGCTGCAGCAGGCACTGCAGGCCAAACAGGCGGAGTTACAACAAACAGAGCAGATCCTGTCTGAGGCCAAGCAACAAACTGAAGCTGAAAAACAGGAAAAAGCCCGTCAACAGGCTATCTTCGCCAAGCTCCAGGAAGAGCTCGGTGAAATGCAGTACAAATCCAGTCAGCAACAGCAAGCCATACAGCAAAGCGAGCAAAAATGGCAGGCTGAACAGGAAACACTGGCTAAGGAACTGGCTGCTAAACAAGCAAAGCTTGCCGCAGCCGAAGCGGAACTGGACAACCGCCAGAAGCAGATGGAAGCAGAAAAACTGGAACGTGAGTCACAGCAGAGCAAGCTGGAACAATTGCAGTCGGAAATGGCCGACGTGGCGCAGCGAGCCGCCAAGCAGAAAGAAATGATGCTTGGCAGTGACGAACAGTGGCGTAAGCATCACGAGGAAATCGAAGCTCAGAAGCAACAGTTACAGCAAGCGCTGGAGGAAGCTCAAAGTCAGAATTCAGCAATGCAGAACAAACTGCACTCAAGTATGAGCGAGCTGGCTGATGCTGAAGAGAAAGTAACGCTGACACAAAGCGAAGAGCAAAAAATGCAGGAAGAGCTGAATCGCTCCAAAGAACAGGCGCAGGCATTAGAAGCACGGCTGGCGCAACAGGAAGAGCAGGAAGCAAGACTTCGGGCTCAGGTTGAACAGCAGCAGTCTTCACTGAAGTCCAGTCAGAACAGTATTGAGCAACTCGAACAGCAACAGCAGCAGCTCACCGAGCAACTGGAGGCCGTGCAGCGCGAATACGCCGCCTCGCAGCAATCGTTAAATCAGCAGAATTCTTCACAGTCTGATTTACATGCCCAGCTTAGTTCACTGGAAAATGAACTGAGCGAGCGTAAATCGCAACTGGAGAATCGCGAGAAGGCGTTACAGCAAGCTCAGACGAAATTGAAAGACAGTGAGTCGAGACTGGCAGAACAGGAGAAAGCGCTGGTTGAAGCGCAAAAAGTGGAGTTGCAACAAGCGCAGGAAATTACTGAACAGGTACGCGAAAAACCAGATTTTGCCAATCTTGCTATGCCGCCTGATCCAAATGCCTGGTTTGATTTGCTGAATTATCTGCAAAGCAGTCATCAGGTAAGCTCAATGGCCACGTCTTTAACCAGTTTGATGGACAAACTGTCGGCCGCAACTCAAATTATGGATGAAGCGGTGATGGCCGACGATCATCGGGCCATACTGCTGGGGTGCCGGCGGTTAATAAGCGTTATTAGCACCATTAATTCAGCACCGCTCAAAGATATGGAGTCACGACTGAGCGCAGACTGTAATCATGACAACATCGACAATATTTCTATTTACTGGCCAATGGCAAAGCAAAACCTGCAGCGTACCCTAAGAGTGATTTATTCTCACCTGTATGAAGATTAATAGTGGGTTTGGCGGTTTGTGGCTTAGTTGGGTGAGTTCTAATTTAATCAGGCAAAAAATAAATTAGGACTCAATCAGTTATAACACTTCAGCTAATGGTCAAAAGCGGACGTTTCGATAGATTCCACAAAGCTCACTCTGGAACTAATAATTTCGCTAAAGCGGACATCAACACCTAAATATGGGGCACAAATACGTAGGCTAAACTGCGAAGCAGAGCCTGCGTGTTTGTGTCCAACATAATTTCATAGACCGGGTTACAAAGTAAATATCAATGGTGCTGAGCGATAACCGACTTTAACCAATGGCTAAAATGATCATCATTTACCGAGATATTTTGTGCCCGGAATAACGCCGATACGCGTTGCGCTTCTTCAAGTTTTCTTATGCTTTTTAACACTTCAGGAAAGCGCTTTACCGCAGTTTGTGAACTTACAAAGATTAAATTTTCCGGATCAACCCGATGTAATTTCTGCGCTGTTGCAAGACGCTTATGGCAACGACATGGGTTCTTGGTTTTCACTAGTCCACAGTTTTTCGTCATAAACTCGATCACTGTACGGCGCGCCCGGGACAGGCGTTGGCGATAGGTTTCGGCCGACAACGCAAGAATGCTCGCCGCTTCCAACTGATCAAGGTCTAAAATTTCGCCAAGAATATAAGTGATTCTCATGGCGGGCGTGACACATTGAAGGAGCGCCAGCGTGCAACCCACTCTCAATTCTGCAAGGAGTTTATCATCATAGGCACTGGCGCTATCCTGCTCTGCTAAACCACTATGCAGGTCTTCGCTGAAGTCATCCAAGGACATCAGTCTGGTGGGACGTGTTTTACGCCTATCCAGCAGATGATTTGTAGCAATGCGATACACCCAGGTTTTAATACTGCTGTTACCTTCAAATTGCGCAAGATGTAACACGGTTTTGAGTAATATATCCTGGGTAGCATCCTTTGCTTCATCCGGTGACATAAGAAAGCGCAGGCACAAGCGGTAAACTTCCGGCTGAATGACTCTGAGTAACTGGTCAAGGGCCGATTGATTTCCTTTTAATGCATCACTTACCATTTGATTCAGTTGCCCAGAGTTTTTCATCGTGTAGGTTATGCTTCCAGTAATGCTTTAAGGGTTTTCAGTTCGTTTTCAAGAATAGTGGCTTGCTGTGCAAGCGCGCCTTCCAGTTCTTCCAGCGGCGCTGGTGGTGGCGTTAAGGTAAAACTATACAAGGTTTGGTGTTCTGCTAATGGCGAAAGCCTGGAGTACGCGACGGCCGTGTTGCCGTCCGGAAACGTTAGCAACCAGTCAACATTACCCACGGTTGGGTTAGCACTGGTTTTTAACCCAATGGTTACGGTTCCGGCTGGCGTTTTTAGTTGCGCAGTATCCGCGGTAACGTCGCTGAACGCATTGGTCCAATGGGGTAAATTGCCAGGGTTGGCAATAAATTCGAATACCTTTGCAAACGGTTGGTCGATCACAATACTTTTTATTACATATAACATGAATGTTGTCCTCTTTATGAATCATGTAATGGTTTAGACGAACAACACCCGGCATGTGTGACAAGGAATTTGAATTATTTTAATTTAGGATACCAAAACGCGTTTGATTACAGATACCTTGCTCTGCTCAGCAGTTTAATGAATTGACTTGCAAATCAGTAAACAGGACGGGTTAACCGTTGCAATATAGCCGGTGCCCCGGCGGTATAGGCAGTTGAGCATGTAGTTGACGAATTACTTGGTCCAGCTAAATTTGGCGAATGCAGCATCCACTGGCGTGTGACCAATGTGGTTAATGTAGTTGCTCATTACCTTTTGCGTCAACCCCAGAATAATTTCAAGTACGTGACGCTCCTCATAACCCGCAGCTTAGAACGCGTCGAGATCTGCAGCGCTGATCACCCCACGATTGCGGGTAATCAGTAGCACCATATCCTGTAGTACCTGTAACTTAGAGGTCGGCATGGGTTGCTGGTTTCGAAGCGCCTCGGTCAGAGCCGGATCAACTTTCATCGAATGCGCAATGGCGGTGTGAGCAGGAACACAGTAGTGACAGCCATGCTCTTCATTAATGGTTTGCCATACAACTGTTAGTTCTTCAGCATCAAATGACGTTTTCTGGAACTGATCATGCAGTACTTTATAGCTTTCAAGCACTTGCGGCGATGCATCCATAATGCCATGTAAATTAGGCAATATTTCAAACGCTTTAATCGACTCTTCCAACATTGGCTTGCACGCTTCTGGCGCGGTATCTAAGGTATGTACAGTTAATGACGTCATGTGTTTTCCTCGTGGTCAGATTTATTTCGTACCGATCGGTAAACTAACATCAAACAACTTTAACATAGTTGATTTGTTATTCAGGAGGCGGAAATGAAAACAGTGCTGGCTTTTGATGTTTATGGCACGGTAATAGACACGCGCAGCTTGTTAGCAGAACTAAATGGAAGTGGTATTAGGGAGTGTTGACCTTTGCTGTGCACTTTTGCAGCAGACACTTCACTTTACCTACAATCAATTACACGTATCGCTCAGCGAAAACCAACGCAACGAGCTGTTAGCCAAATATTTGCAGTTGCCCGCGTTTACTGTTGCTGTTGGTTCGTTATCTGCGCTGGCAGAAGACTATTCTCTGATTGCCTTTTCAAATGGCGAGCAACAGGCGGTCAACAGTCTGCTTACCCACGCAGGTATATACCAATCCGTCTAGATAAGTGCTCACTCAGCGCGAGATTCATACTGTCTGGCAAAGAAGTCACTTTCCGGTTTGGTAGTGCCAAATCAAAAGTGACTGATGCAGCTCAGAGAGCATGAAGGCCGGGCCCTTCGGGAATCCTTAGGACTCTCTATGTCTGCGTTACTCGAGTTTGAAAGGCTATAGCATTCCTACACTCGAGCGCCTTGACCTAAATAGTTCTGAGGTTTCTGTGCTGATCACTTTTCTAGAAGGATTAATGGTATTAAACAGTTTTTTGATAGTGTGATCACGGCTGATGCCGTTAGAACCTTTAAACCGGATCCCGACATCTATCAGTATTTACTGAAATCTACCGGGTGCAGTGCCAGCCAGACCAGGTTGATATCAGGTAATCCCTTCGATGTGCTTGGTGCCAATGAATGCGGTCTGAATACCGTTTGTGTAAAACGTAACCCTCACACGGTCTTCGACCCATGGGGGGTAAATCCGACAATAGAAATTACTGAATACGCACAACTTGCTGCTGCACTGAAAAATCCCCGCTAACATGCTATCGACAGCGTATTCTAACTGAGATAGTTCCGCGCCACTGCGTGCCATGGCGGTCGTGCCTTTCGACAAGGTATACAACGCCAGCGCGTTGTCTTGAGCATGCGCGTCCAGTCCCAGAGCAATGGCTTCCGGAGATTCAGTAAATAGCGCCGCATAGAGTTGAATGGACAGCGCATCTGTGCGCGCCAACATTTCCGCCGCATCGTCCGGGATATTGCCACTGATGATTTCGGACTGACACAACACTAAATAACAGCCTTTCGCATGTTCCGTATCGCATTGCATGGCCAGAATAGACATCATGTGCGCTTTGAAGCGCTGTTGTAAGGGAAGCTCAGCGTTTTGCAGTAGCATTAAATGCGGCTGCATTCGTGTATCGAGGTAGCGCTGAGTCCATAACCAGGGTTAGATACATCGTCCCCTGGTCAATAGAAAAGGAAAAAACGGCGGAGGTGGTTACCCGTTCAATTATGCCCAAACAGGCAAACGAGCGGCAGGAAAATGGTCTGCACTTCGGCGCTTATGGTGCATAGACCATCAAAATATACCTTTTCCGCAGGCTATTTTCGCGATTGGTATATCGTCTCAGGGCGAAGAAATTTACGCTGTGCCGGGTATGCCCATAGCCATCGTTTCGATGGCTATGACTGTGGGGAACTTAAGCAATTTTATCGGCTGAATACGCGATGTACTTCTGCTCCTGTAACTCACTTAACTGTTGAGTGAGTGTCGCTTTAATATTGTCGAAGGCAATACTTCCCAGAGCAACCCTAAATGGTGGCTTCGTCAGACTCGCGACATTCAGAATTGCCTCGGCCGTTTTAGACTCATCACCTTTTAAATTAAAGCTGCGGGATTGTAACCCCGCTTTGAGCTGGGCAACAATGGAATCCGAATACGCTGGGGATGTCGGGGCAAAGTCTATGGCAGTAATAAAAGCAGTATCAGTTGGCCCGGGCTCAACAATGATAAAATCTATCCCAAATGCCTCCACTTCCTGTTTTACCGCTTCAACAAACCCTTCAATTCCCCACTTTGTTGCATGATATAAACTGAATCCAGGATAAGCGACCCGGCCTCCCTCAGATGAAACCTGAATAATTCGCCCTCCACCCTGTTTTCGCAAATGCCGTATTGTATGCCGTATAAGGTGGATCGAGCCTAATAAATTGGTACTGATTTGCTTTTCTATCTGGTTATCCGAAAGGTCCTCTGCAGCACCAAATAAACCATATGCGGCGTTACTTACCACGTAATCTATATTGCTCCCGCTGTCGAACAGGGTATTTATTATCGCATCGATTTGTTTCACATCTGTCAGGTCCAGGTACATTACCTTTAACTGATCAGCAAACTGCTGTTGTAACGGCTGCATCGCATCGATTCTTCTCACCAATGCGATAACCTTATCGCCGTTGGCCAGAATTTGATGAGTCAGTTGATACCCGATCCCCGACGATGCCCCCGTTATTAACCACGTTTTCGTTGTCATAATGCCTCCTATAAAATGAGACACCATTGTAGGGACTAACCAATAATGCTTTAATACTCAACATTGAGGATGTACTGTTGAGTAAATATGAACAATGAGAAAGCCCTCATTAGCAGAATTAAATGCATTTGTGTGTGTCGCTTCCCATCTTAATTTTCGTAAAGCGGCCGATGAATTAGGCGTTAGCCGTTCAGCGCTAAGCCATCTGATCAAAGGGCTGGAACAGCAACTTGGCATCCAGCTTTTCAGGCGCACAACCCGAAGTGTTTCAATTACTGAGCCAGGCGAATCACTGATGAATCAAATCAATCCATTATTAAAATCTATGGATGATATTTTGTTTACCATCAGTGAAACGGGGAGCAAACCCCAGGGCTCGCTCAGAATCAATGGCAGCGAAGGGGCTTTACGGCATCTGATGAATCACTATTTGTATGCTTTTCACACGCAATTTCCTGACGTGGATATCGATCTGTATTCAGATGGCGCGTTAAGCGATATCACCAACAAGGAGTTTGATGCCGGCATCAGATTAGGTGAAAGTATTCCTAAAGATATGATTGCCGTTCGCATCAGCCAGGATGTCAGATTTCTTGCGGTTGCATCGCCTCAATACTTATTAAACAGAGCAAAACCTGAACACCCCAAGGATTTACTCGCTCACCAGTGCATCAGGCAGCGACTGCCCAGTGGCAAACGCTACATATGGGAGTTTGGCAATAACGACAATGCCATAAAAATCGACCCACCTGGTTCACTTACACTCAACAATAATCATTTGATGACAGAAGCCTGCCTGCAAGGGCTGGGCATTGCATACCTACCGCAGGGTTATGCCGCTCAAGCCATAGAAGACGGCAAGCTAGTTGTTCTCCTTGAGGAATGGTGTCCCCCGGAGCCGGGGCTGTTTCTGTACTTTCCGCGCTATGTGCACATGAACTCGGCCTTGAGAGCCCTGATCGATTTCATTCGTGCACGTGGCCTTAGTGCATAATTTTGGGGCTATAAACCGATTTCCTCCGGTTATCTGTTCGAAGGTAAGACTCCTGCTTTCTCCAAAAGCGGCATGAGGTAAATCCGATAAAAAGGAGCCGGCAGTAGCCGAACGTCCGCTATCAGAGAACCATTTAGTACAAATAATGTACGGATTACTTCTGCTATTCGCTCTTTTCGGCCATTAATCAGTCAGATTTGATTGAGCTTAAAATTCTAAACTGTCAGAACGTCTATGTGTCAGTACAGCTTAGATTTGTGAACACCAAGCGATTTTGTCGTACTTTAATTACCACGCGATTCTGTCGCAGCGTTCTGGAACGAAGAGCTCACCACATTGGCTAGAATAATAATAAATAAACCGCTTTACTTGTCTGCACGATTAGCGTACCCTGACTAGGCTTTAGAAAGTTAAAGCTTTATCCCTTACTGCATTGTGCGTCTCTTTTTCTGCTTTTTATTCAATTAAGTCGAACTTGTATTTACATTTGCTTTACTGGTAAATGTTTTCTTCATATCTATAGCTTCATCGATGGCACGCCATCGCACTTAATATTTGAATAAAAAGGTTTCAATTATGTCTGATTCTGTAAACGGCGTAGTAAAGTGGTTCAATGATGATAAAGGTTTTGGTTTTTTAACTCCTAATGACGGCGGCAAAGATGTTTTCGTACATTTCCGCTCTATTGCTTCTGAAGGCTTCAAGTCACTGGCAGAAGGCCAGCAGGTTCAATTTACTATTGAACAGGGACAAAAAGGTCCTCAAGCTTCAAACGTCGTACCTTTATAAATCAAAATGATTTTTTAAGGCTGGCATCAACCAGCCTTTTATCTTACTCCAACACTTTTTTCTGTCCGACCACCCACCATTCAGAAACACCTCTTTTTAAGCACTATAAAAATAAGAAACTCTATGATTCGTACATTTAATGGTTTAAGCATTAATGCCAAACCACCTATCTCTAATATTTCTGTCAATAAATTCAACGTTGCGTTTGAAGACTGTCACGATAAAAAATACGTGCCGCTTAAAAGCGCCATGGAAGCGAAAAAATTTGTAGCCTGGTTACTGGCTATTTAATTTAACGCCCCTTCCTGCTGACGCTGGAGATTAACTCCCAGTGCACTGCTGATAGGTAATATAACGGTCTTGCCTGCGGTAGATATTAAACACTTCCGCACCACCATTTGGCCGGGCCAGAGTGACTTTTTCGGCGAGTTGCCAATCTTCGTGAGAGAAATCGACAGGCTCGCAACGCTTGGGAATAAATCCTGAAATTGCCACTACCTTCGCTTCTCTGTGATTGCCTTGTCCGGAGGTGCCGTACTCCATTGCTCCGGCAAACGTTCGCTGCTCGGTGGTTTGCGAAGCATGTTTATTCAGCACTATGCTTCCAGCCCCCTGAATTGCGGTGACGTCTAATACCAGCTCGGAGCTATCACTGAATTGCCTGACCAGCCTGAAGCTTGCCAGATTTGCCAAAGGAGCGGTAAACCTGTGCAGAGAGGGTAGTTGGTTTGCCGCGTGCAGTAACTTTGTAATGGCTGCCTGCAAGGACTGAAAATTCGGATCCCTGGCAATGGCGTTATCGATATCGGTATTCAATGCGCCTGAACAATTAATTCTTGTCTGCGTGTAGTCTAACGCGGTCTGACACAGTTCAGAAGAATGGAGTAATCTGGCTTCTGCCAGTTGGCCTGAAGCATCCCTGATCACGCCATCTTCATCTCTATAAAGCTGATAGTGTTGGGGCATGGATTGTTTGAGGCGGGCGATTTCAGCCAGAGCCGCTGTAACATTCACTTCCTGTTTGGTGGGCGCTACTGTTGTTGCCAATTGACTGCCTGTCATCAGCTCATTGTTATTGCGATCGTAAACATCCGGTTTCGTGGTGATGGCGTATTTCAGTGTCTGTTGGTTATCCACATCAAAAAATGTGACGTAGTGAGTTTTGCCCGGGTAGGTAGCTTCAGACACTGCACAATCGCCATCTTCTACTTCGCAGGGCAGGATATCCATCTGTTGAGGACTATTTGCCAGTGCGCTGGCCCTGAAATCCTGAGGGCAGGCTTTAAAATCAAACCCTAACGCGGTGGTGCATATCTCTGCGCTGGCGGAATCGGCGGTGTTGGCAATACTGTAAAACGAAGCAGTTGAAACAATAAGCGTGAACAGCATGGCCCTGGTAAGTGCAGGTAATCCCATTTTGTGTAATCCTTTAACATCACCATCCGCTTGCAGTTCAGCCAAAAACAGCCTGACTAACGGGATGGATTTCCAGTCTTGCAATCAGGGTAACATCCCGTAACGGTTAGTCAAAACGCCCGCTAAAACGTACTCCTAAAATGACGGCGTCATTCGCTTCCCGGGCTGCACCCGGTGAGCCAATCCATTGCAGACTGGGCTGAACGGCCAGGCCGTTATTAAACGAGGCAGAATAGGTGAGTTCCAGCGCGGTTTCATCGCTACCATACTCCGGAGATCTCACGTCTGAGGTTCGGGCGTGAGCAATGGCGAGGCCGAACTTCTCGTCACCAAAGCCCCATAGTCTAACGCTGGCTTGCAAACCAACAGAGTAAAACTCGTCAAAAAAATTAAATTTACTGGCGCCGACGCCCGCTCGACCAAACAGCGTAAGTTGGTGCTCAGCAGGTCCTGCTGGAAATCGGTGTTCGATGCGTAAATATAAGCCGGTGTTTTTGCCCCGGCTGGCGCCGGCATTTTGCAGTACTACAGAATCATCATTGTAGCCCCACCATCCGGCCAGTAATTTATGTTGTGCAGTCTCGTAAGCGTATTCCGTTACCACCAGAAGGTTGATGCGTTTTTCTTCCTGAGCAGCGGTATGGTAATAAAAAAGTGGGTCGCCCGGTTCGCCATCAGCGAGCGCAAATTGCACCGAATGATGACCTCGATGATAGCCAAACTTAGCGGTTAAACCGGGTTGCGGATAAGTACTTGGACCGTTGGGACCGCTGATACCAAATACAGAGCCCATGCCAAAGGCGCTGTGCACAAAAAGATTGGCACTCTCAAGCACGTCAAAGTGGTAATTAATATCATAAACGCCAACTAAAGCCGAAAACGACGACGTAGCATAGCCCAGTGCAAGGGTGCCTATATGCACGCCGGCTTCACTGGCTTCAATGTTGCTGACTCCTTGTTCATCGCCCACCACATCGGAAATAGACTGGTTATCAGTGAGCCATAGCTCGCCCTGCAGGGAAAGCCCTGAGTCAAAACGGTATTGAGCGCCCAGGTTAGCGAAATACAACAGAGCAGAGGAACGCTTCCGCCCGCCATGCAGACTGGCAAAAGAGTCAATAATGACTTCCGCGTAAATATCAGGCGTATTGGCAGGCGAATCCATAGCGCTTTAACTTCCGTTACTGTGTTGATAGCTGAAAACCTACAGGTATTAGCAGGTTAACGCAGTTTATGTCACAGAGTATAGCGCTATTTGGGGCCAGGTTTGTCGTGGGCGAAATGCGTTCTGACCGGCGCTCAGCTAAAACAGTTTACTGCCCCAGCCAAGTTTTTTACGCAGTACGTTAAAGTAACTGTAACCGGCAGGATGGACCAATGACAGTCGGTCGTTACTTTTCCTTACGCGTATTTCGTCGCCGGGCAGGGCGGGGAGCACAATATGACTATCGCAGCTTACCTGTACGCTGTCGACGTTAGCTTTGGATACCCGCATAGAAATAGTGCTGTTTGCGTCAACCACAATGGGCCGGCTACTTAAGGTGTGCGGGAACATGGGAACCAGTGTCAGTGCATCAAGGTGTGGCATCAAAATAGGGCCACCACCAGAAAGAGAATAAGCAGTTGAGCCTGTAGGGGTGGCCACAATCAGTCCGTCTGAACGCTGACTAAACACAAACTGATCGTCAATAAAGACTTCAAACTCAGTCATGTGGGCCACTTTGCCGTGGTGCAATACCACTTCGTTCACTGCCGAGTTATTACTTTTTAATTGCTCGTGGCGATACACTTCCACTTCCAGCAGAAAGCGTTGTTCAACCATGGTTTCACCGTTATAGATGAGATCCATTTGTTGAACCACTTCGTCGGGGTGAATATCGGTGAGAAACCCCAGGTTGCCCCGGTTTACACCAACCACATGAATGTTGAAGCGGGACAGTACGCGTGCGGCGCCAAGCATATTGCCATCGCCGCCTACCACCACCGCGAGGTCGGCCTGTTTTCCAATAGAGACAAGGTCACAAACGGTGAAGTCATCGCCCTCCATTTCCTGAGCGACGCTTTCCTCAACAAGAATGGTGCATTGCTTTGCGCGTAGATAATCTGCTAACGCATTGAGGCTTACATGGGCACCTTCGTGGGCCGCTTTACCGATTAATCCAACGGTGTTGTATGGCATGTTTTTCGTCTTCCCCACATCCTGAGGCGACATTACCATAACCTTGTGCGCAAAATAAAGCGGGAGGTGATATTAAGCACCTCCCGCTGATAACGCCGGTGTTTATCTGGCGGTCCAGCCACCATCTAAAATCATGGTTTGGCCGGTAATATTGCGAGCGGCATTACTCATTAAGAAAGCGGCTGTTTCGCCGAGTTCTTCCAGGCTAATAAACTGCTTTTTCGGCATAGGCTCAAGCATGATTTTATTGACCACTTCTTCTTCGGTAATGCCGTTTTCCTTGGCCTGTGAAGCAATCTGCTTCTCTACCAAAGGGGTTTTTACGTAAGCCGGACATACCGTGTTGATGGTGATATTGGCATCACCGGTTTCAAGTGCGATGGTTTTTGAAAAGCCCAGTAAGCCATGTTTCGCTGCAACGTAGGCCGATTTAAACGGTGAGGCAACGACCGAATGAATGGAGCCAATATTAATAATGCGGCCGAAGTCTCTTGCGCGCATGCCGGGCATAAATGCCTGAGTCAGCAGAGCCGGGCCTACCAGCATAATATTAATCAGCATTTGCCATTTTTCAGGCGGGAAATCTTCAATTTTAGACACGTGCTGAATACCGGCATTGTTAACCAGAATGTCCACCGGAGTGTCTTTCAGCTTGCCGGGCAAGGCGCCAACCTGTTCAGCGTTGGTAACATCTACTTCCACTGGCAGTGCTTTGATGTTTTTGCCGGCCAGTTTTTTACACGCTTCTGAAGCGGCATCGGCGTTGATGTCGGCCACTAAAATAGTGTGTCCCTGAGCGCCCAGAAATTCAGCAATACCGTAACCAATGCCACTGGCACCGCCGGTAATAAAAATATTGTAAGATGACATAGAAAAATAATCCTTAGCGTGTGGCTAGATAATCAATAAAAGCATTCACCGCTTTAATTTGCGGTCCTTCACTGGTGGCGTAGGCGTCTGACGTGTACCCCCACCAATCCCAACATCCCTGCGGATTCATTGGCATGATTAACGATTTTCGGGTTTGTGGGTAAATAACGACTAACTGGTTGTCATCGGCCCAGCGGTTGAGGCCGGTTTGCTCTACATAAGCCATATCAACGGCTTCTGCATACTGATTACAACCATGAAAACTCACATGTACGCGGCAGGCTTCGCCATTACTGCATGATGCCGGAATATAAGCGTAACCTTTGTCGGCCAGCGTGCTGGCATCATCGCCGGCAATCTCCTGTTGATCAAAGGAAATCACTGCACCTTCTAATACGTCATCAGGGGGATTTAGTTCACCTAACAGGGCTGTCAGCAGCTCGCCTGCGGCGTCATATTCACATTGGCCGATGTAAGGGGGAGCAGAGTCCAGGCAACTGCCGCCGGCATCAACAGTGGGAAACACGTGTGAAAAAGGTTTGTCGTTTACATAAGTCAGCTGTTCAGCCGGCACCCACTGTTGGTATTGCTGATACAAGGCGTCGCTAACCGCTGAGTTGACCCGGGTATCGGCGCTCCCATGCAGCAACCACACGTTGTCGTCTTTTAAGTTGGCCAGCGGCGGAATTTTGCCTGCTTGTGCCCAGTTTTTAGCCTGGGCACTCAGGGCTTTGATATCCAGCGGCGAATTGACTTTATCCACGCACTGACTAAGGGCAACAGCGATATCATTCTGTGCACAGTAATAGGGGCCTGAGGCCAGCATCGCCGCACCGGACACTTTGTCACTGTTGGCCAGATGAAACTGAGTGGCCATAAAGCCGCCTGAGGATAACCCCGACACGGTAATTGCTCCGGTATCAAGCTGTAAACTGCCATCCTGCTGTGCAATACCGCTGTGAGTAAAGGTTACAAGACCAATACCCAAGGCCGTTTTTAAGGTCGTGTTCATCGATTAAGGTCCTTGTTAATACTGTAAAAATGCTTCAATCGCATCGGCTTTTTGTTTAATACTCACCACGCCATCAAAATGGCCCAGACTGCCGCTGAGTTCTTCATAGCGACTGTCCTTTCCTTGCTTTTGTAAGGCATCGTGGGCTTTCTGCGCCATATACGGCATCAATAATAAGTCATTTTCTGCCGGTAAAAACAAGGTTTTTGCTTTCACCGAACGCATAGTCTGGCTGAGTGAGTCGCCGTGACCGGCGAGAAACAGCTGACAGGCCCTAACCAGATACAATAAATGATTGGCATCCATTTTTTCAGCCCGGGTACGGGCTCTTTCGGTTAGCCAGGTTACAATACTGTGTGATTTGCGGATGCTACTTAACGGACCGGTTTCCAGCGGGTGGTAGTTAAGCGATTCTCCCTGCTGATTAAAATACAGCGGGTGCAGTGCCTGCTGTGTAATAAGCATTAACGCGGCGGCAAGCCCATCGAGCGGTGGTTCGCCATCGTAATAGTCACCTTCCTGCCAGTTTTTATCCAGCCGGATGGGAATGGCCCATTGCTCTAAAGCCGCAGTGGTCCAGGCGTCGCTGTCACCGGTGCCGATTACCGAAACCATACGTGGTACCCAGTCGGGATAACTGGCCGCCCATTCCAGTGCCTGCATAGAGCCCATGGATGGCCCTATAACCGCATGCAATTTACTCACGCCCAGGCTCTCCAGCACCGCTTTTTGTACGTTAACAAAATCTTTAATCGTGACCACCGGGAAGTCGAGTCCGTAAGGTTTACCCGTATCCGGGTTAATGCTGGACGGACCGGTGGTAATAACATTGGGATCATGGGCATTGAGGTTAGCCAGGCTGTCCACACTAATAACAAAATACTGGTTAATATCGATGGCTTTACCCGGGCCGATAATGGCGTCCCAGTAGCCGGGCGCAGCATCATCGGGATGATACTTGCCTGCAGCGTGGGAGTTGGCGGAGAAATAATGGGTGATCAGTATCACATTATCTTTGGCCTGATTGAGCTTGCCGTAACTTTCCCAGCCTACCTGCAGTGACTTGATAGTCCGGCCGCCAACGGTCGTGTAAGACGGCATGCTAAATCGTTGTTTGGTGGTTAATAACACCTCTTCAGATGCGGCGACTACTGCCGGCAGGGCCAGCAGTAAGGCGCAGCACAAAAGGAATATCCGTGCCATGGTGACTCCTTAAAACAAACTAAACAACGCGATGGCCATTGCCAGACCAAGCAGCGGTACAACAACGGTTAACGCCGCCACAGAGCCATAGGCGGCTTTGTGAGTTTCATGGCAAATTGCCCGAATGGTGGTCACAACGTAACCATTATGCGGCAAAGAGTCCAGTGCGCCGGAGGAGATAGCCACAATACGGTGTAGTTCCTCGGGTTCAACGCCGCGGTCGATATAGTGTTGACCTATTAAAGGCAACACTATTGCCTGACCGCCCGAGGCAGAACCGGTTAAACCGGCAATAACGCTTACCGCCACGGCGGCACCAATTAATTCATTGCCCGGCAGGTTAGCCATGACTTCCACGGTAGATTGGAAGGCATCGGTATTTTTAGCGATAGAGCCAAACCCCACCACCGCAGCGGTATTGCCAATAGCGACCAGCGCGCCGGTGGTGCCGGTGTTAACCGCTTTGGAAAGATCATGGAAATACTGAAAGTTAATCAGCATCAGCGTTAACACACCGCCGGAAAGTGCCACGATAAGTGCCAGCTGCGCCAGTGATTCGTGTAGCCAGAAGCTTAAAACCAGCACGACGATTAAGGGCACAACACCGGTTAATGGATGAGGCAGGTCGCGCACCGGCACTTTAGGGTCAGTTGACCGCTCTTCAAACTGTTCGCCTTTCGCAATGGCTTTGCCAATCATGCGCTTAAGCCACCAGTAACCAAAACTTGCCATGAAAATGGCCACTACCAGACTGACTTCCCAGCCAGCAAACGGCGAGGTGCCGAGGTATTTAATCGGGATCCAGTTCTGGATTTCCGGTGAGCCCGCCGAAGTCATGGTAAAAGTGACAGAGCCAAATGCCATGGTAGCCGGAATAAAGCGGCGTGGCAGGTTGGCATCTTTAAACAGGCTTAATGCCATGGGATAAACTGAAAAGGCAACCACAAACAAACTGACACCGCCGTAGGTCAGAATAGCGCACGCCAGTACCACTGCAACCACAGCATGTTTAAAGCCCAGTTTTCCTACTATCCAGCGGGCTACAGAATCTGCCGCGCCGGTATCTTCCATGAATTTGCCAAATATCGCCCCGAGTAAAAACATAAAAAACCAGGCTGAAATAAAGCCTGCGAAACCACTCATATAAGTGGTGACGAAATTTGCGTCGCCGGTAAACAGGGGAAGGCCGCTAGTCAGCGCGACAATCAGAGCACACACCGGCGCCGCAATGAATAAATTCATGCCGCGTATAGTGAGTACGATAAGCAGTCCCAGTCCACCAACCAGTCCGAGTAAACTCAACATAATGTTACTTTCCTTTGATTGAAATCTGTGACCGCAGACTCTTCATCAGTGGTGCAAAGTGTGGCCCTTATTAACAAATCTGCCCATAGTACGATGGTACTAGTTACGAAATTGTTAAAAGTCTCTACAGTTAACTCGACCGCGTTCTTCAGAAAGATTTTTTGATTTATTAAAACAAGGGACACCCTATGAAACACACATTCGGTAATAAAATAAATTTTAGCCGCACACTCTGCGCTACGGCGGTAACACTGGCCTGTCTGGGCTCGCAAGCTGCTTTGGCTCAGGATTCTGAAGACGGAATCGAAAAAGGAAAACTGGAAAAAATTGAAGTGACGGCCCGTAAAACGGTTGAAAGCCTGCAGGAAGTGCCGGTTGCAATTACCTCTTTGGGGGCTGTTGAGCTGGGCAATAAAGGGATCAGTGTTTTAACAGAGGTGCAACAATTCTCGCCTAACACCACCTTACAAACCAGTCGGGGAACTAACTCTACGCTGACCGCGTTTATTCGTGGTCTGGGCCAGCAGGATCCGCTGTGGGGCTATGAGCCAGGTGTAGGTATCTATATAGATGATGTGTACGTTGCCCGTCCGCAAGGCGCCGTGCTGGATCTGCTCGACGTGCAGCGAATAGAAGTACTGCGTGGGCCTCAGGGCACATTGTATGGTAAGAATACTATTGGTGGTGCAGTAAAATATGTCACCAAAGACATGGTGGGTGAACCGACCTTTAACATCGAAGGTACCGTGGGTAACTATGGCCGCAAAGACGTAAAGGTAACCGGCCAGTATCCACTGGTTCAGGATAAAGTGTATCTGGGCTTCGGTTATGCCAACCTGAATCGCGACGGCTACGGCGAGTTCCTGCAGAGCGCACTGGAAGGTCAGGACCGCGAAAACTATAACAAAGATCTGTGGGCCGCACGGTTAACCCTGGAAGCGCATATCACCGACGATTTATTTTTCCGTTTAGGCTGGGATAAAACCGAAGATACTTCAAACTCTAAAGGGGGGTATCGTCTGCTGCCCAGTATCTTAACCGATGCGCCGGTACCGGATTCTGTTTATGACTCGTACACCAGTTTACCGACCTGGAACAAAGTAGAGCTGGAAGGCTACAGCTGGTTGCTGCGTTACGATGTGTCTGATGACCTCGAAGTTAAATATATTGGTTCACACCGTGAAAGTTACTCGCCAACCAATATCGATTTTGATAACACCGCGCTGGATATTTTTGATGTCCCGGCTATTTATGAAGATGAAAACGATACCCATGAACTTCAGGCTAACTACCTGGGTGACAACTTTACTCTGGTGAGTGGTGTGTATTATTACGATGGTGAGTCCTGTGGTCAGTTTGATGCGGTATTGGGCTTCCTCGGCCGTGCAGCATTCGGTGTACCGGGCCTGACGCGTGAAGTGTCTGGTTGTAACAACAGTGAAAGTGTTGCGGTATATGGTCAGTTAAACTACGACATCACCGATAAACTGTCGGTTTCTGTTGGTGCCCGTTATACCGATGAGGAAAAGCAGGCCACGGTGTATAACGGTCTGGTCTTTGCCAACGTTTACCCCGAATCAGACTGGATCCCTGGATATGTCCGTCCGGACGGTGAGCTGGTACCACAGGTACTGGGTTCAGACTCAGATGGCGATGACGTACTGGATGCTCCTGCGGTCGATAGCTGGTCGCGTTTTACTCCGCGCTTAGGTGTGGAATATCAAATGTCCAGAGACACCATGTTCTTCGCCAGTTACTCGCAGGGTTTCAAATCGGGTACTTTTAACCCTCGTGCAACCACCAATGAACCGGGTGTGAGACCTGAAGTGGTTGATTCTTATGAAATTGGCGTGAAGAGTGATGTCACAGACAGCTTCCGTGCTAACGTTACCTTGTTTGCTTACGACCACAGCGATCGTCAGTACATCGGTATCGA
Source organism: Alteromonas sp. 4NH20-0104 (assembly GCF_057547795.1). NCBI lineage: Bacteria > Pseudomonadati > Pseudomonadota > Gammaproteobacteria > Alteromonadales > Alteromonadaceae > Alteromonas > Alteromonas sp. 4NH20-0104. The sequence continues at coordinate 119,496 of NZ_BAAJLP010000008.1, forward strand.
GCCGGGCGGCGACAATGCGGCTGATCTGCAACAACGTTTACGTAACGCCTCAGAAACTGCCGCGAAAGGGGCTGAAGTGGAGTTAACCTATGTGGCTTCGGATAACCTGACGTTATCGGCTGCCTATGGTTATATAGACTTTGAAATCAAAGAAAACAACGCCGTGCCGCCACTGATTGGCCTGGCCAGCACGCCGGAAAACACCCTGAACCTGGCAGCTAACTATGCGCTGGATACCAGCATGGGTTATTTCAACTTTAATGCTAACTACTACTATCGTGACGATTACCTGTTGTTTGAAACCAGCGATCTGATTGCTCAGGATGCCTATGGCATGGTGAACGTAAGCGTGAACTGGGAAAGCATCGAAGGCGACTGGTATGGTGGTATTCATGCGAAGAACCTGACCGATGAAGAATATCTGGTGGGTGGTTATGATTTCGTAACCCGCAACGAAGACGGCAGCTATGGTCCTGGTACGGGGGGCGACACCACACTGATTGGTTACTATGGCGACCCAATGACTATCCAGTTAACGGTTGGCTATCGCTTCTAATCGGGCCGTGCCTGATTAACCATAAAATGGAAACGGCCAGCCTTCGCTGGCCGTTTTGTTCTTAACATTATGATTTTGCGATATACTTTATGAATAACGCTATGTTGAGTCAGGTAGAAGTTTTGGATACGCGTATTTTAATTGCCGATGATCATCCTTTGTTTCGCGCTGCCATGCGCCAGGCAATGGTGGATATTGTGGGTGACAACATAACCGAAGTTGCTTCGTTTTCTGAAGCTTACAGCGCTATTGAAGCCGATGACTCACTGGAGCTGGTGTTTCTGGATTTGAATATGCCGGGCAACGAGGGGCTTACCGGGTTAACCACCTTGCGCACCCAGTTTCCGGGAGTATTGGTTGTGATTGTGTCGGCCGAAGAAGATCCGGTGCTCATTCGCAAAGCTATCGATCTGGGGGCCAGCGGCTATATTCCTAAGTCCACTCCTCTGGCCGGGATTGCCGAAGCGGTTAACCATGTGCTCGATGGCGAACAGTGGCTGCCTGAGAATATTAATGAAGCCATTGAAGCGCTCGAAAACCAGCAGGATAAAGCCTTCGCCGATAAGCTGGCGCAGTTAACGCCGCATCAATTTAAGGTGTTGCGGATGATGGCTGATGGATTGTTGAACAAGCAAATTGCTTACGAACTGGAAATTTCTGAGTCTACGGTGAAGCAACATGCTTCAGCGGTGCTACGCAAGCTGGAAGTGATCAATCGAACTCAGGCGGGTGTGTTGTTTAAGCAAATGATGAACATGGAAGATTAAACCGCTAAGGGTGTCACCGACCGCCATACAGAGCACGGCCAGTGACGGGGCACCGGATTACTGGTTATCCAGCACTAAAACGCCTGCACCGGTATTCGAAATAGGTGCATGGTAATGTTTGTGCAGCACGGCAGCGTCGTCTTTTAAAGCGCCACGCATTACCAGCCACATAATGGTTTCAATGCCTTCACTGCCAGCCCGGCGAATAATTTCGGCATTGCTGAACTGGGTCATCCATTCTGGATCGGTGGCAATTTTATCCATACATTCCAAATCAAATTCCACATCGATAATGCCGGCACGCTCGCCCTGTAGCTGGTGGGACATGCCTCCGGTACCCAGGATCACCACCCGGGTATCTTCCGGATAGGATTCAAGGGCTTTACCCAGTGCTCTGCCCAGCTTTAAACAGCGTGCGGCTGAGGGCACCGGGTGCTGAACCGTATTCACCGCCAGCGGTATAGCTTTTACCGGCCATTGTTCATGGTCGCCAAATAATGCCCGGATGGGATTGACAAAACCATGATCGACTTTCATTTCCTGACAGGTACAAATATCAAATTCCTGCTCAATCAACGACTGTGCCAGATGCCAGGAGAGCTTTACATCACCGGTAAATGACGGCACCGGTTTAAGTCCCCAGCCCTCATCGGCATTGTGATAGACATCTGCACAGCCAAGTGCAAAGGTAGGCACTTTATCGAGAAAGAAATTCAAACCGTGGTCGTTATAAACCACTATCACTACATCAGGTCTGGCTGCTTTTAGCCACGCTTTGGCGGGCTCATAACCATCGAAAAAACGTTTCCAGTAGGGTTCCTGAGTGAGCCCCTGAGAAATTGCGTTGCCCACTGCGGGGATGTGTGAGCTGGTGATCCCACCAATAATTTTAGCCATTCCAGTAATCTCCTCGTTTTGCCAGTTTGTCACTCAGCCCGTCGCCTTTGTCGAGCAGTCGCTGCTGGAATTCTTCTGTGGTGATGCCCTGAAAAGCGGCACCTGCATCCTGCACCGATACGCCGCGCGGAATACACATCTTGGCCAGGAAATAGATGTTGGCACCTAATCGCAGCAGACCCAGAAAATCCTGGGCTAGCACGGCGTCTTTATATTCACCGGTTACGCCCATTTTGTCGCAATACGCGGCCGGATCGGCGTCAAATTCTGCCCGACAGGCTTCATCGTTGAAGGTATACAGCAATTTATTGATTGTGTAGGCCGGATGCGCCCGCTGACCATCGAACACGTAAGTGCCGGGAATGTCATCGTAGTCCTGTTTTTGCCAGTTCATGTGAGCCCCTTATTTGTTTGATAATTGTATTTTATGTAGATATTATTGCTTTATAAGGGTTAAATTAGTTATTTAATGGTTAATTTTGTAGATTGTAATAATAATGTTGGGTAATTTAGAGTTTGTTGATCTTTATGGTGAGAAAGGGCGCTTCTGGCATCAGACCTTTTTGTACTGCGAGCCGCTAACCCAGCGCAGCGCCCGCCATGAATGGAAAATTCACCCCCATCGTCACCAACATATTACGCAACTCTTTGTGGTTACTGAGGGCGGCGTAGACGTGCAGTTTGATGATGAACACCATCACATTGAAGCACCGGCTTTGTTATATATTCCCGACGGGGTAATGCATGGCTTTGACTGGCAGTCCCACTCACAGGGAACGGTATTATCGGTGGCCTCGCCAATGCTTCGTCAGGTAGAGCAAAATATTGGTGAGTCCGTAGAGGCGTTGGCTGAAGCGTTTGTGTTGCCCATAACAGCTAACTACCGCAGCCCGTTGCAAACCATTTGCCTGGCGATTCAGCAGGAAGCTAACACCGCTTCATTGCATCAGAGCAATATGTTGCAAGCCCTGTTACAGCAATTACTTATCGTAATGCACCGCATGCAGCCGGCCCGCAGTGAAGAAGGGAGTCTGAGTAAACCTGAACGCAAATTAAGGCAGTTTCAGCAGCTTATTCGCCAGCACTTTACCGAACAACACAAAGTGGCCTGGTATGCCCAGCAAATTGGCGTCAGTCAGGCCCACCTTAATCAAATCTGCCAACAGCATTTTCAATCCAATGCGCTGGCGCTTATTCATAATGTGCTGATAAGCGAGGCTAAACGCTTCCTTATTTTCAGCGATACCGCAGTAGCTGAAATTGCCGAGCGGCTGGGGTTTACTGAGCCCGGATACTTCAATAAATTCTTTAAACGGTACACCGGGCTGAGCCCTGCCGTGTACCGTCGTCAGAGTCAGGGTTAGAGGTCAAGGATTAAGCGTGGGCTTTTAGCCCGAGAGCAGCAGACGGCTACCCGGTCCATTTGTGCTTTTTCTTTGTCGGTCAGAAACACATCTTTGTGATCTGCTTCACCGCTTAATAACGGGGTTATACAGGTACCACAGACGCCTTCTTCACAAGACACCGGCACAAAAAAGCCATTATCCTCCAGTGCTTCCAGCATAGACTCATCTTTGCCAACACTGACTATCTGGCCGGTACTGGCAATTTCCACCTCAAAGCTGCCGTCACCGGAATGATCAATGGGCTCCGCGGTAAAAAATTCACGATGTAGCCGTGCCGGGTCGACACCCTGCTGCGCGGCCAGACTAAGGACGTCGTTAATAAAACCATTCGGGCCGCAGACAAAAATATCGCTGTTAGCCGTGGCTGCTGCGAGCACCGCACTGATATCCAGGCGGGCGCCCTGAGTCGCTTTATCGTGAACCTGAACGTTAGCCAACGACGTGTAGTGTTCGCTAAGTAAATTATCAGACGCCTTGGCGATGGCATAGCTCAGCTTGAACGGCCGGTTGCTGCTCAGGCATGCTTCAACCATGGGGATAAATGGGGTAATGCCGATGCCAGCCGCCAGAAACAGGCAGGGGCTATTATCTTCAGTAAGCGGAAAGTGGTTACGAGGCTCACTGATAGTCAGTTCAGCACCAGGCTGCAATGTCTGGTGAATATAGCGGGAGCCGCCTTTACCTTGTTCTTCCCATTGCACGGCAATCTGATAATGCTGCGCATCGAGAGCGCCACACAGAGAATACTGACGTATCATGCCATCAGGTAAGAACACATCAATATGAGCCCCGGGCGACCACGCAGGCAATGCCTGGCCATCTTTGGGGCTCAGGGTCAACCTGGAGACTCGGGAAGTTACAGCCTCTTTCTGGGATACGATAACCTGGTACATATCAGGCCACTCCATTGGTGGCGGCGGGCTGTTCTTTTTTCATGGTGCGCTCAATCATACGCCGGGCCTGAACGCCGCCGGCATCAATGTCGAGTTTAAGCAGCTGGCGGTCGGGGAAGCGCTGCAGATTAAGTTGCTGACGTTCGAGAATGTCTAAATCTTCGCTGAAAATTTTGCCCTGGCCTTCCTGAATAGAGGCGGTCAGTGCTTCATCGTCTACTTTAAAATTACGCGCCATCCCCCAGAAATACCACATGGTGCCATCGGTTTCAGGCGTAATAAAATCCACCACAATACTGCCGGCTTTTTGTTCTGCCGGTGCATCGTAACCACCGTGGCCGGCCATGGCCACACCCACTTCAATCATCACGTGACTGGGCAAATCAAAACGACAAATCTGCCAGCGGTCTACTGGCTGATCGGTTGGCAGGCCATTTGCGCTTAAGCCATTTTGCCAGAAGGGAGGTGGTAAAATGTTTTGCATAAACCGGCTGGTGACCACCTGGCCATTTTCCATGGTGGTTTTTACCGGCGTTTCATCGATTTCCTTCTGACCAATGGAACTGGCGTGCACATAGGTTTCGTGAGTGAGATCCATGAGGTTATCAATCATCAGGCGATAATCACACTTAATGTGGAATAACCCACCGCCGTAGGCCCATTTTGGATCCAATGCCCAGTGAAGCTCCGGGATCAGGCTCTCATCTGCAGCGGCTTTATCACCCGGCCAGATCCAAATAAAACCATAGCGTTCAACCACCGGAATCGGTTTGATACAGGGAAAGTTTTCGACCCGTTGACTGGGCATGCTACGGGTTTTTCCGTCGGCGCCCATTTGCAGGCCATGATAACCGCATACAAGGTTGTCACCTTCAACATAACCCAGTGATAACGGGGCTCCACGATGAGGGCAGAAGTCTTCAACGGCTTGCACCTGGTGCTGACTATCACGATAAAAAGCAATTTGAATATTACATATAGTACGGCCCAGCGGCTGGCTGGCTTCAATTTCGTCACTGGTTGCTGCAACATACCAGGCGTTGCGAATAAAATGGCTCATATGCAGGGATCCTTGTTTTGATTACACCTTCAAATTGGATCCAATGTTAACAATGTTAATTTTATGTTTCCAGTGTTTTTGGATCCAATTTTAAGTGTAAAAAGCCAGTTTTGCGCCAATATCAACTTTAAGGTCACTATGATTAGTAATATTGGATCCATTTTTAAATGTGGTTGTGTGCTTGTTTACAATGCCATTACACCGCAAAATGTGATCATGCTCCCGGTTAACAGTCGGGAATCAGAGTTCAGGATGTAGATAAATGAAAAAAGATAAACATGCCGTACTGAGTATCTTGCGGGATAAAATTCTTTCCGGCGCATTGCAACAGGGAGACCGGCTGGCTGAAATTCCTACCGCAGAGTTACTGGGCGTCTCCCGGACACCTGTGCGTATTGCATTTCGTGCGCTCGAACAGGAGGGGCTACTGACTAAACTGCCGCGCCGCGGTTATCAGGTCAGGCAAATAACCAATGATGAAATTGCCGGTTCGGTGGAAGTCAGAGGTGTTCTGGAAGGACTGGCCGTGCGTCAGATTGTGGAAAAGGATCTCGCCCCCGGACTGACAGATACACTCAGGCACTGTTTGCAGGCCGGGGATGAATTGTTTGCCGAACGCTCTTTTAACGAGGCGAAGGTACAGGCTTATGTTGAAATTAACCGGCAGTTTCATGATTGCCTGGTTAAAGGCAGTCAGAATAATGCCATTGCTATGGCCCTGCAGATAAATGAACACCTGCCTATGGCATCGGTAAATGCGCTGGTATTTAACCCAGAACAAACCGAACGCGAATATGAACGGCTTTATTATGCCCACCAGCAGCATCACGCCATTGTGCAGGCCATCACCGCCGGCCAGGGCGCCAGAGCGGAAGCGTTGATGAAAGAGCATGCCCAGGCGGCGTTAAACAGTTATGAGCAGCTATCGGCCAGTGGCGTGTCGAAAACCATCCGTTCTGAATAACAGTGTTGCTTACAGCCGCGCCTGCGCTGCCATGCGCACAGCGGCATTGGCTTCACCATAATTTGCGTACTGGTTGCGTTGCACTATTTCAAAAAATAAGCCGTTGATTGGCTTGGTGTAAAAGTGGATAAAGTGGCCGGTCTGACTCTCATCATAAAGCAGGTTATAGCGGCGTAGCTGTGACGCCAGCTCGTCCGGCAAATCATATCTTGCGTCCAAATCGTCGTAGTAGTTCTGCGGTATTGGCAATACTACGGACGGGTCAAGGTGCTTAACGTAATTGAGTATATCGCTGCAATGCAGAGCAATGTGCTGCACACCCGAACCGGCATGGTTCTGCCGGAAGCGTTCGGTTGAGGCATTGCCACTGCGGGACATATTAAAAGGTAATCTGATTTTCTTGTCGGCACTGGTGGCAGTGCGGCTGACGATAAGGCCATGAGGGTCAATCAGATCCTGGGGCTGGGCAATATCGAGCCCGAATAAAGCCCGGTAAAATAGTGAGGTGGATAAAAATTCAGACTCGGCAATGCCGCTGGTAATATGATCCACCCGCATGGCGTATGCCGGCGTCGGGGCAGGGATTTCCAACGGCATAAAATCCACATCAAAAAAACGTCGCTGAGCGGCCAGTGCCTGAACAAAATACACCAGTTCGCCATTCATACCGCGGATCCCGGGGATACGCATTTCGCCATTTTCCGGGTGAGCCGCAAAGCCCGGGTAACTGAAGTACTCTGCCCGTTGTACCATGTCCTCGGCATTTTCTACCTGATAAGCAATGGCACAAACTGAGGTGCCGTGCACCAGATAGTGATTTTGCGCGAAACTGTCGGGCTCCTGGTTCAATACTAAGCTCACATCACCGTTGCGAAACAGCGCTACATCCTTATGGCGGTGTTGGTGGGTCTGGATAAAACCAAGTGCCTGGATAAGCGCCAGCAGAGCTTTTCTGCTGTCACCGGCGGTGGCAAATTCAATAAACTCTACATCGTTAACCGATGGCGAGGGGGGGAAGTTGTGCTGGTCGAGCAGGGGGGGAGCCAGAATATCCGGCGTGCTTTTGATCACTTCATCCTCCAGCCAGAGTAGCGAGCGTTTGCCATCCTGCGCAGTACTGGTACCCGGACTGGAGCGGAATTCATCGTTAAATATCTCATGGGACACATAGCCGTCATAGCCTGTTTGCATGACCTTTTGCATAAATGCCACCACGGGCAGATCGCCCTGTCCCGGAAAACAGCGGAAATGGCGGCTCCATTGCAATACATCCATATCCAGCCAGGGCGCATCGGCAATTTGTACCAGGGTTATTTTGTCGCCCGGTATCTCTGCCAGTAATGACAGATCGCCACCGCGGGCAAATAAATGAAAGCTATCAAGCACTATTCCCAGATGGGGATGATCCGCCTGTTTCACAATTTCCCAGGCATCCTCGTAGCGTGATACATAGCGGCCCCAGGCCAGCGCTTCGTAGCCGAGTTGGAGATTTCGCTCGGCGGCCAGCTTAGCAAGGGTATGCAAGTGTTCACTGGCCAGAGCTCGACTATCGATGGTTTGAGTGGAGACATTACTACAGATAAACAGCGTTGAAGTGCCCAGCGCGTCCATGACGTCGAACTTGCGTTGTGCGCGGTCAAGGTTACGCGCCATGAGATGGGCGGGCATGCATTCAAAGTCACGAAAAGGCTGCAGGGCAACGATGGCAATGCCATGATCGTCGGCGATGCGCTTAACCACCTGAGGCGGCTGGTCAAATAACAGCAAGTCGTTTTCAAATATTTCGATACCGCTAAATCCAGCCGCCGCAGCCGCTTCAATTTTTTGGCGAAGATCCCCCGACAGACATACTGAGGCGATGGCGTGTTTCATGGCTGACTATCCCATCTGTAAGACGACGCTTCGATGACTTTGGTTAGTCATCGTCGCTGAATGTTAATTTATGCAGGAATACTAAGGCGCTCGGTAATCACTTGTAAAAGATCCATTATTCGCTAATGTATAACATCAGGTTAATAGCCGGGCAGGGAATACCCTCCCGGGCATAAGGCAAGTTGAGCCTAAGAGTTAATAACAGATGTTGCTGAATTTTAGACAGTTAGAAGTGTTCAGAGCCGTAATGATTGCCAAAACAATCAGTGGTGCAGCAGAAATTTTAAATGTATCCCAGCCGGGGATCAGCCGGTTATTGAAATACATGGAATATAAGCTGGGTATTGCGCTGTTTGAACGGCATAAGGGCCGTTTGATTGCAACGCCGGAAGGGTTGGAATTATTTCGCGAACTGGAGCCGATTTATCAGCGCGTGGAAGGTTTGGATGACACCATTAATCGGATTATTAAAAAGGACAGCCAGCAGTTTCATATTGCCTGTACACCCAGTCTGTCTAATGTGGTTATGCCCTGGTTATTCGCGCGAGTAAGACAGGCACAGCCGGACTGTGTGCTGAAGCTGGAGACACTGGCAAATGAAATGATGGTCGAATACATTAGTCAGCGCCGCATCGATTTTGCTATTGCTTTTGGCAACATCAGCCACCCGTTATTGTTGACGGAACCGTCTATTGAACTGAGGTTGCAAGCCATTGTGCACCGTTCCCATCCACTGGCCTCGCGTTGCGAGCTTAGTTTTGCCGATCTGGTGAAAACCCCATTTATCAGCTATTTTCCGGAAACCTTACTCGGTCAGTTGATTAAGCAGGGGTTTGCAGAGCTAGGCGAAGAACCTTACACCGCAGTAATGGTGCGCTATTCTGATGATGCCTGTGCTATGGCTGAACAACAACTCGGGGTGACGCTTGCATTTGAATACAGCGCGGTAACTCAACGCTACCCCGAGCTCACTGCTATCCCACTGGCGGCCCCGGCGCAACAGGTCTATTTTGTCAGACATGCGGAGGTATCCATGTCTAACCATTTACGGCTGTGCTACGAAAATGCGCGCGCAAGCATGCTGCATCTGGCCAAACATGGCTTAACCTGATGTTATACCTTTGCTATATCCGGGTAATTGTAAGTTAAGCGGTTATGGTTAGAGTACAGTGATGGTCTTTACGAAAATTTAATAAAAATTATACAACCGTGTGAGAAGTTTCATGTCTGTAGTCACTGACGAGTTTGAGCAAAGTACGCAGCACATTCGTGATGTATTAGATAATAAGAAAATGGCCCCTCTGCAGATTCTGGTGGTGATGATTTGCTTTGCCCTGAATATGATAGATGGCATGGATGTGGTGTTAATGTCCTATGCGGCGCCGGTGCTGGCTGTGGAGTGGTCGATCGAACCTGCGGTACTGGGAGCCGTATTCAGTGCTGCTTTAGTGGGGATGACGGCAGGATGCCTGGTGATCGCGCCTTACGCAGACGTTATTGGACGGCGTAAGATGATCTTACTGGCTGTTACTACGATTGGCACGGGCATGTTGTTTTCCGCCTGGTCGGTGTCGTTGACCCAGTTGGTTATTGCCCGAGTCGTTACCGGCCTTGGCGTTGGAGCGATTCTGGCCAGTATGGCCACCATGACCTCAGAATTTGCGTCTAAACAACGGCGCAATCTGTGTGTGTCATTTTTGCAGGCGGGTTATCCGATTGGCGCAGTGATTACCGGCTTTGCGTCGGCCTGGCTTATTCCTGAATTTGGCTGGCGCATGATGTTTGAAGTCTGCGGCCTTATTACGCTTTGCATGTTACCCGTGGTGTATTTCCTGATGCCCGAATCGCCGGAATTTTTATTAAAGAAACAGCCAGCCAATGCGTTACAGAAGATTAATAAAACCCTGGCCAGCCTGAACGCACAAGTCCTTTGTAGTTTGCCGGCAAGCCAGGGAGAAGTGAGCAAAACCTCCGTTAAAGCGTTATTCAGAGAAGGTCGTACGCGGCCGACCTTATTGCTGTGGGCGGGTGTCTTCTTTGGCTTTTTTACCCTGTATTTCGTGATCAGCTGGATCCCTAAAATAGCCGTGGATGCCGGCCTGCCTTTAGAGAAGGGCATATTTGCCGGCGCTGCGTATAATATGGGCTCGTTTGTCGGCAGTATCTTTCTGGGCTGGATATCAGCCCGGTTTGGCCTGCAGCGCATGATATTCCTGTTTTTCGTGTTGGCTGCGATCACGCTTATCATCTTTGGGAATGTGTCGATGAGTGTCAGCCTGATCTTGCTCACCGCTTTTGTGCTCGGCATTACTTTAAATGGTGGGTTTAATGGCTTTTGGCCCACTTCAGCACGGCTGTATCCTACTCATATTCGGGCTACTGGTGTGGGCTGGGCGGTCGGTGCTGGCCGTGCAGGGGCTGTAATGGGGCCTTTAGTCGGGGGATATTTACTGCAATCCGGTGCCGGGTTGGCAGTAACGTTCTGGGTGTTTGCTATCCCGGTGCTGTTGGCCGGCACCGTTACACTGTTTATCCGGGATGCAGATTTCGCGAATTAGCTTCGCTTACGCTGGCTGAGTCAGTCGAGCCAGCTTAATGCCTCGTTAATAAGTCGTTCGCTGGCATTGATTTTATGACCGGTAAAGTGAGCAAAGGCATCGAGCCCCTGAAAAATCCACAGGTCGAATCCTGTCATACATGCCATCGCGGCTTTTTCACAGGCCATAATAAAATCGGTCTTCAGGGGAATATAAACTGCATCAAATGCCCATGACTGACCGTGCATACCGTTGAGATCAAAAGGCGAGCCCGGCTTGCCATACATTCCTAATGCCGTACAGTTAACCAATCCGTCGACGTTACTTTGCAATTGACTTATGTCGGCTACGGGCACCGCTGAGGCCCTTATTCCGTGTGCTTGCAGCACATTGGCTAAAGCTTCGGATTGGGTCGGCACAATGTCGGCGATGAAGAGGTGTGAGGCTCCTAACTCACCCAGTCCAAATGCAATGGCACGGCCAACACCGCCAGCGCCACACATCAGCACCCGGCCAGGCTTTTGGTTGCCGCGACGAAAAAGGTAGCCCTGCTTAAAACCACTGTAGTCTGTGTTGGCGCCATATAAATGGCCATCAATAAAGCGCAGGGTGTTGTAAGATCCAATTTTATCGTGTGACGCTACCAATGGCGCCCTGACGTGGCTGTAAACAACCTGCTTATAGGGATGGGTGACGTTGATGCCATGAAAGTCATTTGCCATTAAACCGGCAATGCAGCGCATGGGGTCAAAGTCGGCAATGACCTCTGAATCAATTAATTCATAGTGCAGGGCTTCACCTGCCTGATGGGCCAGGAACCGTTGCAGCTTTGCCATTTTTGAACGAGCAATATGGGCGCCCATGAGCGCCAGTTTTTTTTGCATAACGACCGTACTTCCTAAATTAACTACCAGCGTGTACTGACGTTATTACAGCGGGATTCGGGCTGGGTGTAAAATATCAAAAGTAGGTAGGGCTATAACATGGCGTTAATCACTGCGGCAGCGCGGGCACTAAAATCCGGGGAACAGGCCCATCATAAAGGCTTAATATAACGTTGAGTTAACTAAAGCACTGCGTTTACAACAGTTTGTGCTGGCGTAGCAATCGTTTTAAGGCGGCCGGTTTTAATGGTTTGGGTAAGTATAACAGGCCCGCTTCACGGGCTTCGTCGCGAACGCCATCGTGCCGGTTAGCGGTATTTAATATGCCGGGCACCGCTTGCTGCCAGTGCTCACGCAACTGTTTTACAACATTGATGCCGGTCTCGCCATGATCCAAATGGTAATCAACCAGCATCAGGTCGGGAACCTCTTCCAGCGCGATGGCTTCGGCAGTGGTTTTTGCGACCATTACCCGGGCACCCCAATCGCTTAGTAAAGCCATCATGGCGGTACTGATTTGTTCGTCGTTTTCAATCACCAGAATAGCTTGGTTATCGAGTAATCTCACTGCCTCTGACCGTTTGTCAGCTATCGAATCCGTGCTGCGCTGCAAGACTTCCCGGGAGCGCTCAACCCGGATACTGAAGGCGGTACCTTTGCCGGTTTGAGAGGCAACGCTAACCGGGTGAACCAACAGCTGACTGATACGCTCCACAATGGTCAAACCGAGGCCCAGGCCTTGATTATGCTGCTGATCGAGTTGGTGGAATTCATTAAAAATTTCCTGCAACTGGTTTTCGGGAATACCCGGCCCGGTATCAATAACGGTAATTTCTACGGCGTCGGTGGTGCGATGGCGCACCCCAATTAAAACCGTGCCGCTGTCGGTGTAGCGTACGGCATTGGATAGCAGGTTTTGAATAATACGGCGCAACAACTTGGGATCAGAATAAACATTGACGCTAGTTGGCACATAGCGCAATTTCAGCGCTTTCTGCTCGCCGATGATCTTAAATTCATTGACCAGTCCGGCCAGTACATCATCGAGCGCAAAATGGGATTTTTGTACTGTCAGGCGACCGGATTCCAGCTTGGTCATATCAAGTAGCGAAGTCAGCAGGGATTCGGCACTGTTTAACGAGTGCAGCAGGCCTTCGCTCATGGTATGAAGCTCGGTGCCTGAGGTTTTCTGAACCAACATTGAGGCAAACAAAGTGGCCGCGTTAAAAGGCTGCATGAGATCGTGTCCCGCTGCCGCCAGAAACTTGGTTTTACTTAAGTTGGCCTGATCGGCTTCCTGCTTGGCGACCTCGAGCTGTTTGGTTCGGTGCGCAACCCTTGCTTCCAGTTCGGTTTTAGCCTGCTCCAGTTCGTCCTGAATTTTGATGTAAGCGGTAATATCGCTGTAAGTGGTAACATAACCGCCTCCGGGCAGGGGACTGCCGTTAAGTTCTATGACCCGGCCATCGGCCTGTTTGCGCACATACTTATACTGACTGCCGGCCGCCATATAATGTACGCGTTTGTCGATTTCTTCCTGCATATTGCCCACTTCGCCCAACAAGCCGCGCCGGGCGTTATATTGCAACAGGTCTTTTATGGGCATACCAACCTGAACCACGCCGGCAGGATAATTAAACATATCCAGATAACTGTCGTTCCAGGCCAGCATGCTGAGGTTTTGGTCAAGGACTACGATCCCCTGTTGAATATGCTGTACCGAAGACATTAAGACTTCATGGTTAAACTGAAAACTCTGCGAGGCTTCTTCCACCCAGTGGACGAGATTGGAAAATCCCCGTCCCTGAGAATCGGCAATGGCGGTTAACAGGAGTCTCGCACTGGGATGACCAATCTGACCTGCCATGAGTTTTTCGACCCGAACTAACAGCCCCTGGCTGGCATAGCCCTGACGGCTGTTACTGGCATCAGGGCCACTCAGCTGTTTGGCCAGCGTCGCGTGAGCGCCGGGCTCCAGAACACGCTCGGTTAAAGACAGTAAATCGCTCACCGCAATGGCAAGCTCAGGTTCTTCTTCGGGGCCAACAGGCTGCGCAAGCTCTTTCGCTGTGACCAGTTTACTGGCTGGAAACAGGGCAGCCACCAAAATATAAACCGCGCAGTTGATCACCAGACTAAGTACATAACTGGTCGCGAGATCCTGATCGCTGGGGATAGGATTAAAGTAATAGCTGGAGAGCAGGCTGGGGTAAAGCATCCAGACCACCCAGCCAATAAATCCTGCCAACATGCCACTGATAGCGGCGGTTTTGCTGCGCTTTTTCCAGTACAGGCTAAACATCATGGCCGGCAACATTTGCGATAACAGGGCCATGGCAATGATACCGCTTTTGACTAACGGCGCACTCTGACTAATGTTGACGTGATACCAGAAAGCCACAGACAGCACGACCAGCACAGTAAGCCGGCGGATATTCAGCAACTGGCTGGCTTTCATGGTGTGGCGTGCCTGCTTTTTTAGCTTGAGCTTAAACCACAGTGGCGTGATCAGGTTGTTGGCAATCATGATCCCCAGTGCCAGGGTGGCCACGATGATCATGCTGGTGGTTGCCGACAGGCCGCCTAAAAACGCAATGACCGAAACCGTAAGGTTTTGCTCGTGTAACGGAATAGCCAGTACCAACGAGTCGGACTGAGCGGTGGTAGGGTCGAGCAATAAACTGCCGGCCAGGGCAATGGGCAACAGAAAGAGAGTCATCCCTAACAAATATAAGGGAAACAGCCAGCGGGCAGTATTCAGCTCGCTGGTACCGTTATTTTCGACAAAATTCATATGAAACTGCCGGGGCAGGACAAACATGGCGCAGATGCCCAGCAGGATATGGCTGACATAAACGCTCCAGCCCTTATCGGCATATAAAATGTCGCGCCCCGGCGGATGCCGGGCAGCCTGCGCTACCAGGTCGAATAATCCGTCGAACAAGCCGTAGCAAACATAAATGCCGACCACCATTAACCCCACGAGTTTGATCATCGACTCGGCTGCTATGGTCACCAGCAGGCCCGGGTGTTTTTCGGTAAGGCTAAGGGTTTGTGTACCAAACAGAATGGCAAAAAGGGCCATTAATGCGGCCACATATAACCCCACGGTGCCTGAGCCACTGTCGGCGTCGGCGGTGAGCAAATTAATGCTCTCGGTGATGGCATCAAGCTGCAGGGCGATGTAAGGCACTACTCCGACAAAGCAAAGCAGCGTTATCAGCGCGGCCAGGCTGTGCGAGCGGTCATAGCGCAGGCTGATAAAGTCAGCCAAAGAACTGACACTGTTTTGCTGGCAAATGCGGGTAATTTTAATTAACACCGGAAAGGCAAATAGCATCACCAGCGCAATGCCCACGTAGGTTGGAAACACCGCCCACCCGTAGTGGGTGGTTTGGGTTGTGGTGCCAAAGAAGGCCCAGGACGTGCAGTGGACCCCAAGTCCCAGGCTATAAAGGACAGGGTGCTGCTTATTTTTATCTATTTTTTTATCACCCCAAAATGCCAACGCAAACAAGCCTGCCAGATAGAGCAGTACAATAGCGCTGACACTCCAAATATTTAGCATGTTGAAATAGCCCTTATTTTATGCGTTGTTAAATTAGCATAAAAGCTGCCCATGTTGATATTTTGTAAACGTTTTTTATTGCCCTGCAGGGCAATGCATGGCCTCTCCTGGCCGGGCGACCGGCGGATTAGCGTTAAAATTGCCACAAACCATAAAAAAATTGTGGATACCCTTGAAGGGCGTCAAACCACCCCCATAAATAGCCTCAATGTGAAATACGACCCAATTAACTTGTGGAGGAAAGCATGAGCGAGCCGCGCGACGTGCAATCAGAACAAAATGAAAACCTAGACCCCCAAACCGAAGCCCAGGCCGTTGACGCCGAGCAGGTGGAAGTGGTTGAAGGCGAGGCCGTAGAAGGCGAAGTAGTAGACGAAACGGCAGAAAAAATTGCCAGCCTGGAAAAAGCGCTGGCGGCTGCAGAAGCTAAAGTCACTGAACAACAGGACAGTGTGCTACGAGCTCGTGCTGAAGCTGACAATGCTCGCCGTCGTGCCGATGGTGAGGTTGAAAAAGCCCGTAAGTTTGCGCTGGAACGTTTTGCCGGTGAGTTGCTGCCAGTCATTGATAACCTTGAACGCGGTCTGCAAATGGCGGATACCGAAAACGAAGCGATTAAGCCGCTGGTTGAAGGGGTCGAAATGACCTTAAAATCTTTTGTCAGCACAATTGAAAAATTCGGAATGGCCCCTATTGATCCGCAAGGCGAGGCGTTCAATCCGGAATTGCATCAGGCAATGTCGATGCAGGAAAGTGCTGACTTTGCACCGAACACGGTAATGGCAGTGATGCAAAAAGGGTACGAATTAAACGGACGTTTGCTGCGTCCGGCCATGGTAATGGTTTCGCGTGCACCAAGCGACGGTGTAGATACGCAGGCTTAACAGTTATTTTTTATTACAGGTATTGAAATTGGTGGTGAATAACCCCACTAATTTTGCAAGATTAAAAAAATTTTTGGAGACACGTAATGGGCAGAATCATTGGTATCGATTTAGGTACAACGAATTCATGTGTCGCAGTTTTAGACGGCGACAAACCGCGAGTAATTGAGAACGCGGAAGGTGATCGCACCACGCCATCAATCATCGCTTATACTAACGACGGTGAAACACTGGTAGGTCAGTCTGCGAAACGTCAGGCAGTAACCAACCCGGAAAACACTTTATTCGCTATCAAGCGTCTAATTGGTCGTCGTTTTGAAGACAAAGAAGTACAGCGCGACATCGACATCATGCCTTTCAAAATTGCCAAGGCTGACAATGGTGACGCTTGGGTAGAAGTGAAAGGCGACAAAATGGCGCCGCCGCAGGTTTCTGCCGAAGTACTGAAGAAAATGAAGAAAACTGCTGAAGACTATCTTGGCGAAGCAGTGACTGGCGCGGTAATTACTGTTCCAGCGTATTTTAACGACTCTCAGCGTCAGGCAACGAAAGATGCCGGTCGTATCGCAGGTCTGGAAGTTAAGCGTATTATCAACGAGCCAACAGCTGCTGCACTTGCCTACGGCATGGACAAAAAGCAAGGCGACAACGTTGTTGCGGTTTACGATTTAGGTGGTGGTACCTTTGATATCTCAATCATCGAAATTGATGAAGTAGACGGCGAACACACCTTTGAAGTACTGGCAACCAACGGTGATACCCACTTAGGTGGTGAAGACTTCGATAACCGTGTTATCACTTACCTGGTAGACGAGTTCCACAAAGACCAGGGCATTAACCTGCGTAAAGATCCGCTGGCAATGCAACGCTTAAAAGAAGCGGGTGAGAAAGCTAAAATCGAACTGTCTTCTTCACAGCAAACAGAAGTTAACCTGCCGTACATCACCGCTGATGGTTCAGGTCCTAAGCACTTAGCGATCAAACTGACGCGTGCCAAGCTTGAATCACTGGTTGAAGACATGGTGAAAGAGTCGCTTGAGCCGGTTAAGAAAGCGCTGGCTGATGCTGACCTGTCGGTAAGCGATATTAACGACATCATTCTGGTGGGTGGTCAAACCCGTATGCCTCTGGTACAAAAATACGTAACAGAGTTCTTCGGTAAAGAGCCACGTAAAGACGTTAACCCAGATGAAGCGGTAGCTGTAGGTGCTGCGATTCAAGGTGGTGTTCTGTCTGGTGACGTTAAAGACGTACTGCTGCTGGATGTTACCCCGCTTTCACTGGGTATCGAAACCATGGGCGGCGTAATGACCGCGCTGATTGAGAAGAACACGACGATTCCGACCAAGAAATCGCAAACCTTCTCAACCGCAGAAGACAACCAGTCTGCCGTAACGGTACACGTGCTGCAGGGTGAGCGTAAACAGGCGCAGGGCAATAAGTCACTGGGTCAGTTTAACTTAGAAGGTATTCGTCCGGCTGCTCGCGGTGTACCGCAAATCGAAGTAACTTTCGATATCGATGCCGACGGTATCCTGCACGTATCTGCTAAAGATAAGGACACCGGTAAAGAACAGAAGATCACCATCCAGGCTTCTTCTGGTCTGAACGAGGACGAAATCGAGAAAATGGTAGCCGACGCGGAAGCCAACAAAGAAGCCGATAAGAAGTTCGAAGAACTGATTCAGGCTCGTAACCAGGCTGACGGCATGGTCCACGCTACCCGTAAGCAAATGGACGAAGTAGGTGACGCCCTGAGCGCCGACGATAAAGCGCCAATTGAAGAAGCCCTTAGCGCGCTGGAAACCGCTTCTAAAGGTGAAGACAAGGCAGAAATCGAAGCGAAGACTCAGGAGTTAATCCAGGCCTCCTCCAAGCTGATGGAAGCCGCTCAGGCCCAGCAAGCTGCGGCGGGTGGTGCTGAAGGTGCCGACGCTGGTGCAAGCCAGGGTAAGCCTGACGATGACGTTGTTGACGCTGAGTTTGAAGAAGTTAAAGACGACGACAAAAAGTAAGTAACACGAATTTCCGGCGGTTCGCCGCCGGTGAGCGTTACCATCAGGCGCAGCAGCACACAGCTTGTTGCGCCTTTTTATGTAATACCCATTCCACAAACTATGTTGACAGCCGAAAGTTCGGGCAGTGAATTGCAGCACATGGTTGCTGAAATGGGTATAGTAACAATTAAGCAATCGGGCAATGCACCAGGCATTGCTGTTAACGGGTAGGAATAGCGAGCGATATGTCGAAACGAGATTACTACGAAGTGCTTGGCGTGGACAAAAGTGCCGGCGAGCGCGAGATTAAAAAAGCATACAAAAAACTGGCTATGAAGTACCACCCTGACCGGACGCAGGGCGATAAAGCACTGGAAGAAAAGTTTAAGGAAATCCAGGAAGCTTACGAAGTACTGACCGATGGTCAAAAACGCGCAGCATACGACCAGTATGGCCATGCTGGTGTCGATCCAAATCGCGGCGGTGCCGGATTTGGTGGTGGTGCTGATTTTGGCGATATTTTCGGCGATGTGTTTGGTGATATTTTTGGTGGCGGCCGCGGTCGTCAGTCACGGGCTCGTCAGGGCGCGGATTTACGCTACAACCTGGAGATGTCACTGGAAGAAGCCGTGCGCGGCAAAGAAGTGGAAATTCGCGTACCGACACTGGTAGCCTGTGATTCCTGCCATGGTTCCGGTGCCAAGAAGGGCACCAGCCCGAAAACCTGTCCGACCTGTCATGGTCAGGGCCAGGTACAAATGCGTCAGGGCTTCTTCGCAGTTCAACAAACCTGTCCTACGTGTTCTGGACGCGGCAAGATTATCAGCGATCCGTGTAATGAGTGTCATGGTCAGGGCCGTAAGGAAGAAACGAAAACGCTGTCGGTTAAAGTACCTGCAGGCGTGGACACCGGCGACCGTATCCGCTTAAGCGGTGAAGGCGAAGCCGGCGAGAGTGGTGCACCAGCAGGTGATTTATATGTGCAGGTACATGTTCGCGATCACGACATCTTTACCCGTGACGGTAACAATCTGTACTGCGAAGTACCACTGAGCTTTACCACAGCGGCGCTGGGCGGCGAGCTACAGGTACCGACGCTGGACGGTAAAGTGAAGCTGAAAGTCAGCCCGGAAACGCAAACCGGCCGTATGTTCCGCTTACGCGGCAAAGGCGTTAAGTCGGTTCGCAGCGGTGCCATTGGCGACTTGCTGTGTAAAGTCGTGGTGGAAACCCCGGTGAATTTGTCGGCCAAGCAGAAAGAATTGCTTAAGGAGCTGGACGAATCAATGGGCAAAGGCACAGACGCTGCTAAGCACCGTCCTAAAGAGCAAGGCTTCTTTGACGGCGTTAAAAAGTTCTTCGATGACCTGACTAATTAGTCATCCGGCTTTAAAAATTAATGATTTAACGGATCAACCCTTGTTGATCCGTTTTTGTTTGTCCAGTATAAAAATAACTCATAATAATTACGCCGACCAAAGCGAACTTTTAATAACCGGAGACCAGGAAATGAAATCAGTAAAGGTATTTACAGTGGGACTAATGGCAGCAGGTATGTTTACTGCTGCGAATGCAGCGACCGTTGCTAAATCAGAAAAGCAGGCAGAAGCAGCGGTAGAATATCGCCAGTCGTTGTTTCAACTGGTAAAAAGTAATGCCTCGCCAATGTTTGGTATGGCCAAAGGGGCTTTACCCTTTGATGCTGAGGTAATGCAAACCAATGCGACGCGTCTTGAGCAGTTAGCCGATATGATGGCTGACTACCTGTTGGTGGACACCAGCGGTTTTGATGTGGATACCGAAGCCAAGCCGGCTCTGTTTAGCAATGAGTCAGACGTAATGACTAAAATCGCCAAATTCAAAGAAGCGGCTACCGGTATTAAGAAGGCGGCAATGGCCGGTGATGAAGACAGCTATGGCAAAGCCATTGGCGCATTAGGTGGTGGTTGTAAGTCATGCCACGATGATTACAAAGAGTAATATTAGCTAATATACAAGTTATTCACCAAGCCGGCATCAGCCGGCTTTTTTATTTTCGTCATCCTTGCCTGATCACCAATCTGACTATTCAGCTCGAATAGCTGGTTAGTCAGTCTAAAACTGCGGATGCTGATTGATGCCAGAAACAGCGTGGAAATTGAAGCGAATCTATACTTTAGTTTAGTATTTATGGTTGGTAGTATGCTGAATAGGTTCGAAATTTAGTGTGGCCGGCCGTTATTATAACGTCTCTATTTGTTGTAATTCAGGAATAATTTTCTAAGCTTAGTATCGGGCTGGATTATTAGCGGCTGAATAGTAACCGTAAATTTTAGCAGGACGCATCAGACACCTCATGTTGGAAAAGGTATCCGAACTCGAATTTATCAATATTGCTGAGCAAGCAGTTTTGAAGTCAAACTGCTCAGGCGTTGCCGTGTTCACGCTGAATGCGCATTGCACACCTGACACTCTTCTATTCCTGATGACTAATGGTGACATTGTTGAGGCGGGGGATTTTACCTTGTCGTTTGAACAGTTTGATCGCCATAGCCAGGCAATACAAAACGTTGAAACCCTGCAGGTAAACAGCCTTGATCTCCTCGAAAATAACGTCGGGATAGGCAAGGTTTTACTGCTCGAAGACACAACCCCTGTGGGGGTGCTGGTGTTGCTGTTAAACAAAGGGAATAAAGCCTCGCCCCTTGCGGAGATGGCCATGGAGCTGGCCTCAGAACGCCTTAAACTGGCTCTGGAACGGGCTCACACTTATAAATGCCCGGTTATCAGTACCAACACTCATTTAAACCAGAAGCTTGAGCTACTTAACGAAATTGGTTCTATTTCAAAAACCGGCGGTTGGGAAATCGAACTTAGCACGGGGGTAATTACCTGGACCGATGAAATGTTTCGGATTTACGGCTTACCTCACGGCTCGCCGGTCTCTATTTCAACGGCTATGGCGTTCTTTCCACCGGAAACCAAAAAAGCCATCATGGCATCTTTTGACAAGGTGGTAACTGAAGGCCGGGAATATTGCCATGAAGGCTTCCTGCGCCGCGCCGATGGCAAGGTGTTGCGCATTAAAGCCACCGGTAAGCCCCGTTACAGCGGGAATAAGGTTACACAGGTATTTGGCGCGCTGGAAGACATCACCGAACAGTACCGGTTACTGGAAACCGAATACAATTATGCGGCCTACCTTACTGCTATCCTTGACAATTTAAACGACGTGGTCGTCACCATTGATACCAGCGGCACCATCATTACCGCTAATAAAACAATGTCGACAATCTTCGGTTATGAACCCGAGGAAATAATGGGCCAGGATGTCAGTATTCTGATGCCTGAACCGTATGCCAAATACCATAGCGAATTTCTTAAGCACTATCTGGAAACCGGCCGCGCTAAAATCATTGGTGTGGGGCGTGAGCTCCCCGGGTTACATAAATCCGGCCGGGTGTTTCCGATTGAGTTATCGCTTTCCGAGGTGGTACAGGATGGCCAGCGTCAGTTTATCGGTATTGTTAAAGACATAACTGAACGTAAGAAGGCCATGGAAGAAATCTATAAGACGGCCTATTTCGACGATCTTACCGACTTACCTAATATGCGGTCTTTTGAAATGGATTTAACCCGGGTGCTGAAACAGGCGTCGTCTCAATTCAATGCTCTGGATATTTATTGTTGCCTGATCGATATGGATAACTTTACTCAGTACAACCTGAGTTTTGGTAAGCACGTGGGCGATAAAATTCTGGCTACGATAGCCGGGCGACTCAGTGCCACAATTGAAGGCGATTTAAAGGTATATCGTGGTATCGGCGATAACTTCCTGATCCTTTCCACTGCGCCAGTAGACGGTGAAAATAGAGAAAATGAAAATATAATCAATGCCCTGGAGTGGGAAGTTCATAAAGCCATTGTGACACCTATAGCGGTAGAAGATTTAGTTCATACGGTAACCGCCGCTATTTCGTCGTGTCGGTTAGAGGCATCCAAAGCCAGTTATGAAAAGGTCAATGGCGTTTTGTCCTTTGGCAAAAAACGCGCGAAGAAACAGGGGCCGGGCAGCGTGTTGACACTGGATAAAGCGGCTTTTGAAGATTATAACCGTTACAACACCATTACCCATTCATTCCAGCGCGCTTTGCAGAACAACGAATTTTACCTCATGTTGCAGCCTCAGTTTAATGCCGATAACGAGGTGATAGGTTCGGAGGCCCTCATCCGCTGGGAACACCCTGAATTAGGCATGGTCAGTCCGGTGGAGTTTATTCCGGTGGCGGAAGAAAGTGACGCTATCATTGATATTGGCAACTGGGTGATCAATGAAGCGTGCCGCTTGCTTTATGAATGCGAGCAGCATGGCAAGCAAACCCGCATTGCAGTGAATATTAGCGGTCGCCACATTGTGCGGGCAGACTTTGCTGAAACCATAACGCAGCTTATTGAGAAGTGGAATTTAACGCCGGAAACATTGATGCTGGAAATAACCGAAACCACCCTGGTATCGAGCATTGACCTGGTTCGTGAGCGAATGGATAAACTGGGCGAACTGGGCTTTTCATTTTCTATTGATGATTTTGGTACCGGGTACTCAAGCCTGAGTTACCTGAAAGAATTACCCATTTCTGAGTTGAAGATAGACCGTTATTTTGTTGACGAAATTAACTTCCATGATGATGAAGTGCCGATCGTGAATTCCATTATCGATTTGTCTCACGCTCTGGGGGTGAGCAGCGTGGCAGAAGGGATCGAAAATGAATTTCAGCGTGAGTACCTGCGTCAGCGCGGATGTGAATTTTTTCAAGGTTATTTCTACTCCCGTCCGCTACCTGAAAAAGCCTGGCGTGACTTTATTATGACCAGTCCGTTTAGTAAAATTGATTTAGATTAAAAAAAGCGCAATTAGCCTAAAGTTGTCGACATATAAGCCAATGGTCGTATGCGCAAACGGCCCATTTTCTATTACTGTAATAGCATGTAGAAGTTTTCAATGAAGATTTCAAGCCACATAATAATAGTGTAGGAAGTGAATTTGTATGTCATATCAAGCCGAATATCAGCGTTCAATTGAACAACCCGCCGAGTTTTGGGCTGAGCAGGCCAAAGCTCTCCCCTGGTTTAAAGCGCCGCAGGACATTCTCACCCAGGACAACGACGGAATTTATCACTGGTTTGAAGACGGTGAGATGAATACTGCTTATATGGCGGTTGATTATCACGTTGAGAATGGCCGGGGCGATCAACCCGCTATTATCTACGATTCACCGGTTTCCAATAGCAAGTCAGTACTTACCTATGCCCAGCTGCAGGAACAGGTGGCTCTGTTTGCCGGGGTATTAAAAGCCCAGGGCGTGGAAAAGGGCGATCGCGTAGTCGTTTACATGCCCATGATCACCGAAGCTGTGGTGGCCATGCTGGCGATTGCCCGTTTAGGCGCCATTCATTCAGTGGTGTTTGGCGGTTTCGCGCCCCACGAACTCGCCGTTCGAATTGAAGACGCTGAGCCAAAACTGATAGTGACGGCGTCATGTGGTATCGAAGTGGCTAAGGTGATTGAGTATAAGCCGCTTGTCGACAAAGCCATTGAGCTTTCAGCGCATAAGCCTGAGTGTTGTGTTGTGCTACAGCGCCCTCAAGCCAAAGCGGCTATGCATGCAGGCATGGATATCGACTGGGCAGAAGCCATGGCTGGCGCTACACCAGCCGATTGCGTGGCGGTTAAAGGCACGGATCCGCTGTATATTCTGTATACCTCTGGCACCACGGGTAAACCAAAAGGTGTTGTGCGTGAAAATGGCGGCCATGCCGTGGCATTAAAGTATTCCATGACGGCGGTTTACGACATGCAACCGGGCGAAGTGTTCTGGGCCGCATCCGATGTGGGTTGGGTTGTGGGTCACTCCTATATTGTTTACGGCCCGCTTCTGCATGGTTGCACTACCGTTGTTTACGAAGGCAAACCTGTACGCACACCTGATGCCGGCGCATTCTGGCGAATGGTAGATGAATACAAAATTAAAGCACTTTTTGCAGCGCCTACTGCGTTTCGGGCGATTCGTAAGGAAGACCCGGAGGCGGCAGAAATTAAAAAATACGACATCTCTTCACTGAAAACGATCTTTATGGCGGGCGAACGACTCGATCCGCCTACTTATCTTTGGACCGTAGATAAAACCGGTAAACCTGTCGTTGATCACTGGTGGCAAACCGAAACCGGCTGGGCTATCTGTGCCAACCTGATGGGCGTTGAGCCCAAACCTGCCAAACCCGGCTCATCAACACTGCCGACACCCGGGTTTAATGTTCAGGTGCTGGATGCCCGTGGAAACGAGTTGCCAGCTGGAGAGCAGGGCGCTATTGCGATTAAGTTACCTTTACCACCGAGCTGTCTGGCAACCATCTGGGGCGACTTTGAACGCTTCAAGTCAGGTTACCTTAGCGACTTCCCGGGCTATTATTGCTCCGGTGATGGCGGCTATAAGGATGACGAGGGCTACGTGTTCATTATGGGCCGTACCGATGATGTGATTAACGTGGCCGGACACCGCCTATCGACCGGTGAGATGGAAGAGATCCTGGCAGCGCACGACGCGGTGGCAGAATGCAGTGTTATTGGTGTGCATGATGCGTTGAAAGGGCAGGAGCCGGTTGGTCTGGTATTACTTAAAGATGGCTACGACATCGACGAGGATGATCTGCAAAAAGAACTGGTGGCGATGGTGAGAAAAGAAATTGGCCCTATTGCCTGCTTTAAGCGCGCAGTGGTGGTGCCAAGGCTGCCTAAAACCCGGTCAGGCAAAATACTGCGTAAGCTATTACGCCAGATTGCTTCTAACCAGGAAGTGGCGGTGCCCTCAACTATTGACGATCCTGCCAGCGTGCCCGAAATTGAAGCGATAATGAAAGAGCAGGGACTGGTGAAATCCGGCACTGACTAATGGGCAACAGTTCAACATCTAAGTGGCTTCTGTTCGTTCTTCGGAAGTTGCTTTTTTAGCCGGCGCAAGCCGGCTTTTTTCTTTGACTTCCCCGCCACCCGCTTGCAAAATGCAGCCTCGTTCCGAGACGATGGTGAGTAGTAGTGATAGCGTCTTTAACCACGCCTGTCAGCGATTTGCTGGCGGGGTATTTTAATGAAATGAGCCTGATGCTAATGGCAACCCTGCTGGTTGTTTATGGCGACATCATCAACAAGCAGGTTAAACGCAGCCTGAGTGGGCTGCACTTTATATTGCGCAGCGGATTATTTGTGTTGCTGTGTGCTTTCGGATACGGCGCTTTAACGCTTTATGGCGCGCCACTGCTTCATCATATCTCTAAGTTTGTAGCCTATGAGTATCGCGGCGTTGCGTTTATTCTCGCTTTTATTGCGTTAGGCCTGGCCGCAGAGCGAAGACGCTATATCTGAGTAGAGGATACAAACCGCTTACATGCTGCGCTGTCGCGTCAACAAATCCAAGTGGCTGGTAATGGAGAAAACTCCACGACGAGACGTCTGAGACAATAAGCCAGGAAAGTATGATGTATGATTCATCAGCTCACTTGCTTCCCAAAAACAATGGGTTATTTTAACTCAGCGACTTGATTATTAAGTCGTTGCAATAGGTTTATCAGGGTTTCTTTTTCCTCTTGCGATAGCACCTCAAGCAGCCGTGTCTCACGCGATAATGCGACCTTAATCATATGACTATGTAATTCAGTACCCCGCGCGGTGAGTGCAATCAGTAAGTGACGACTATCTGCTTTACTCTTGGCCAACGTCACCAATTGTTGATTTTTTAGGTTTTTAACTGTTCTGCTTACCAGTGCTTTATCTAGCCCAATGACGCTGCAGATATAATTGGCAGTGATATTATTTTCTACTGCCAGTAACGCAATAATTCGCCATTCTACAATGCCTACGCCGAACTCTTTGCGATAGAGATTTGAGGCGCCTGCTGACAATTTATTCGCCAGAAAGGTAATCAAACCGGGTACATAGCGCTCAAGATCAAGCTGTGTAGGGAGAGTGGGATTTCTGTCGGACATACATTTAAACCTCGTAAATTCAATATATTACTTCTTTCTAATTATTAAATATAGTGCGTACAGTTGACATATCAACTGATTTTTAAGTAAGCTATTGTTAATAGTTTATTAATAATTTATTGATAGTTTGTTTGGGTTGCGAGGGTAAAATGATAGACGTTGTAATTTCTGAGCACGAAAAGCTCTCTGATGCAGTTTTAAAATTGACACTTTCTGCGTTGAAAGGAGAACAGCTGCCAGAATTCAAGGCCGGGGCTCACATCGATGTAAGAGTTAATGACTCCATCGTCAGGCAATACTCGATTTGCAGTGCAGCTTCTGCGAAGGATGCCTACAGCATTGCTGTGCTGAATGATCCAAACTCCCGTGGCGGTTCGATGCACATACACCGCGAGTTTAAAGCAGGTCAGATTGTCCAGATCTCTGCACCACGCAACCTTTTTGAACTGGGTGAGCATTCTGCGCCGGTGCTGCTTATCGGGGCAGGAATAGGCATCACACCCTTATTATCAATGGGGTATACCCTGGCCGAGCGTGGCCAGGACTTCACAATATGTTACTTGCATAAACCGGCTGAGCATGTGGCATTTCAGTCTGAGTTACTCAGCGAGCCTTTTGCCGGCAAATCAGTACTTATTCCCGCGGTCAATCGGCAGACTACCCGTCAGCAACTTAAGTCGCTGATTGGTGAATATCAGGACGGACAGCATGTTTATACGTGCGGCCCGGCTGGTTTCATGGAGTTGGTTTTTGAACTCGCAGATGTACAAAACTGGCCGTCGCAGTCGTTACACAAGGAGATGTTTCAAAATGATGTTGATAATTCTACTGATGCGGATAAGAGTTTTACGTTACATCTGACAAAATCAGCTTGCAGTGTGCAGGTGAGTGCCGAGCAGACTGCGCTGGAAGCCCTTGATGAAGCGGGTATTGAGATTGATGCAAGTTGTGAGCAGGGGGTATGCGGGACATGCCTTCTGAAAGTGGTTGACGGTAAAGTCGACCACCGGGACGCATACCTTACTGAAGAGGAGAAGCGGCTGCATAACCAGTTTACCCCTTGCTGTTCGCGAGCCTTGTCCTCTTCACTTTCTATAGAACTTTAACTGACTCAAGCAGAGGCGCATATGACTGTTCATATTCAGCAACCCAATAGCACTGAAACCTCCACGGATGGCACTCGTCACTCCTTCCCATTAGCGCGGTGGTATGTAGCCGCGTTGAGTAAAGAGGTTAAGTCGGACCCAGTAGGCAAGACGTTATTAAATGAACCATTGGTTATATTCAGAACTGAAGATGGTCAGGTTCATGCCCTCGAGGACCGCTGTTGTCACCGTTTTTTACCTTTGTCTTCTGGAAGCGTAGAGGCGGGTGGATTACGCTGTGGATATCACGGACTGCTTTTTAACGGGGACGGAAAATGTATTGAAATACCGGGACAGGATAAAATTCCCTCTCGGGCTAAGATCCACCGTTATGTGGTTAAGGAACAAGATGAGATTGTGTGGATTTGGTTTGGCAGCGAAGCCACCAGTGAGCCTGCCAGCGAACCACCTCGTTATCAAATTCATAGTGATTCAGGGTTTTACTTTGACGGTGATGTTTACCACTATCAAGCACCGTATCAGTTAGTCCATGATAACCTTTTGGATCTCAGTCATTTAGGTTACGTTCACCTTAAAACCATTGGCGGTAATGCAAAGATTCATATGAATGCGCCAATGGAAGTGACTCAGGAAGGTGAAAGTGTAAAGGTCGTGCGGCATATGCTTAATTCTGCGCCTCCCCCGACCTACAGTGCTGCGTATCCATTCGGCGAGTCGATTGATCGCTGGCAGGAAATTGTTTTTTACCCCTCACATTTGGAGATCTGGACCGGTGCAGTGAATCACAATACTGATTCTGTTCGCGACCCTGACAGAGGCGGTTTTCACATGCGCGGATTTCACGGTCTGACGCCGGAAACAGAGGAAAGTTGTTATTATTTTTGGACCATTGCCAGTAACCCCAGTTCGAACATCGAAGCGGTGATGGAACAAATCGTTAACCAGACCAAGTACACCTTCGATGAAGACAAAGAAGTGATTGAGGCGCAATATAAAAACATGAAACGATTTCCGGGCAAAAAAACCATTGATATTCATGTGGATGTGGCGCCGAACCGCGCGCGGCGTATCGTAGAGTCGTTGAAACAATCCCAGGCTGTCGGCCAGGTCTGAGGGAGTGGCTGCAGAGCGAGGCTCGCTCTGGCAGTTTTTTCAGATGAGTTTGTTGATGAAGACCTGATAGGAAAAAACGAGCCTGATTCAGCTTGTTTTTCTCAATCAGGCTATAGCATTTATAACAATGCGTTCCAACTTAGCGTGCGAGCCTCGAATGCCATTGTAGCAATTGCCGGTTAGACCTGAAGTCTCCTATGGTAAGGTTTCTAGACAGTCCACTTAACCTTTTCACAATATTCTCTGCTCAAAATACCCGGTAAACGCGGTATGATGGCGCTGTGTAATTAAAAAACTTATCAAACATGAATCAGCAATCGTTAGAAAACCGGGAACAAATCAGGGTTATCGTACAGGCAATCAAAGCCGAAGAGGCGATGCTGCGCAGCAAATGTCGTTTTCTGGCATTTCAAAACACATTAGGCATGCTGCTGCTCGTACTGTCTTTGAGTAGCATGATCGTCCTGGGGGCTTTGTATTATTTTGCCGTCATTCCGGTGTGGTTAACGGTACTGAGTATAGCGGCAGTTGCCTCGGTTTCTCATGAATTGGAGCATGACCTCATTCATCGTCAGTATTTTAAAAATTCGCCATTTGTGCGCAACCTGATGATGTTAATTGTGTGGCTAATGCGGCCAAATACAGTCAACCCTTGGTACAGAAGAAAAATTCATCTACATCACCATCAGCATTCAGGCACTTCACAGGATCTCGAAGAACGCCTGGTGGGCAACGGCGTTAAAAACCCAATAAAAAGGCTGCTGGTGATTGTTGATGGTTTAGCGGGCTTGCTGTTGTTTCACAAAGTGTATAAAAAAGAAATTAACGGGTTTAGTTTTGCAACTGTGTTTCACGCTGGTTTCCCCGTTACCACTGCATACTTTTTGGTGCTCTACAGTATGATAATTTACCACATACTGAACCTGTTCACGCCAATGGAGCAATACTTACCCTCGGCCTTCGGGCCGGTTATTCACTTATTTGAATTTTTAATGGTCGTGCTAATTTTGCCGAATATTGTGCGGTCTTCATCGTTAAATTTTATAACGTCTTCCATGCACTATTACGGCGGTGTTACCAATATTCATCAGCAAACCCATGTAATAACCAGCAAATGGTTTTTACCTTTTCAGCTGTTTAGTTTCAACTTCGGCCAAACCCATACCATACACCACTTCGTTCCAAACCAACCTTTCTACATTCGCCAATGGATTAGCAAGAAGATAAATAAGGTGTTAAAGCAGCAAGGCGTAAGGTTTAATGACTTTAAGAGTTTGCGAAACGCCAATGCTTACCCAGTATAAAGACTGATGGGGCAGATCTGTTTGCGCAGTAGCTGATTGCCTTCAACGACTAACCTGAAGACGTTCTTAAGTAGTGGCAGACTATACTCGCGCACTACCGTCCGGTGGGAACTCACCATAAAATCTCGTTAAGTTGAATACAGGCGTCAGGGGGGGCGGCTTATTCATAGCGTCGATAGCTAGTGCCGTCGTGAATAAGTGAAAAGCCCGCTTAATTCACGGGCTGGATAGCGTGTTTAATAATACATATCCGCATCCACAGCCGGGGCGGGAGGCGCAATCTCAATGGCGTAGTACATTGCGGCAATCACAATGATGACCAGAACCACCGCAAGCAGGAGTCTGGAAGATGTTATTCCCGGCTCGGTGGTTGGCTTTTTGCCGTGCACCATGGCAGGTACTAATAACTGCTTTTTAAATCGGGCATAAAATACTACTGCGATAATATGCAGCGCAATTGCCGCCAGCAGAATGTTGAAAGCAGTATGATGAATGGTGTTCATGGTGTCGCGGGTGGCTTCGGAGACGGCATCGTAATAAGGCCCGTTATTGATAATATCGTCGCCGATAAATAAGCCGCTGATGCCCTGTAGCGCCACTAACAGCAGCAGCAGTATTACCATCCAGCCGCCCATAGGGTTATGCCCGGCGTGTTCTTCCGAGTTAGGATTTGTTACGGTTTTCGCGTAGGAAAGCACTTTGCCGGGGCCGGCTAAAAACTGGCTGAAACGGGCGTAGGTGGTGCCTAAAAATCCCCACAGTAAGCGGAATAAAATGAGTCCCAGCGTGAAATAGCCAATTTTAAAATGCCAGGCAATGGCATCAAATACCTCGGCGGTAAGATACTGCGCTACGATGCACGCTACCAGCAGCCAGTGGAAGAGGCGGGTTGGAATATCCCAGATAAGACGTTTTTCCATTTCAATAAGTCCTGTAGAAACCTGTTTGCTCAAAGTGATAATTTACATTTCGGCTTAATGTGACTTCATTGAACCCAGACACGTGTCAAAGTTCAACCATTTGTGGGTTTTCATCTGCCCGGCTATCAGGCACAATTCGCCCATCAACAGTCACATTGCCCGGAAAACTGTTCCCTACAGTCAACCAAGGGCATCTAAAATAAGCAAGCAGGTTTTCGATGAAAGTAGGTCTTTTTGGCGCCAATGGTCGCATGGGACGGGTATTAATAGAGGCCCTGAATGAACATGACACGGCAACACTGAGCGTGGCATCGGTTCGTGATGACTCTCCGTGGGTTGGCATGGACGTGGGTGAACTGGCTGGCATCGGTAAACTGGAGGCAGCCTGCAGTGCGTTATCCTCGATCAACCCTGCAGAGGTTGACGTGATGATTGACTTTACTTTACCGGCAGCGTTCGACAGCAACTTACAGTGGTGTGTAACGAATAATAAACCTGTGGTCATAGGGACTACCGGGTTATCTGCCGCGCAGTTAAACTTGCTGGCCGATGCCGCAACTAAAATTCCGGTAGTATTTGCTGCAAATTACAGTGTTGGGGTGAATTTAATGTTATCCCTGGTAAAACAGGCTGCCCGCGCACTGGGGGCAACAGCGGATATCGAGATTCTGGAGGCGCATCATCGCTTCAAACAGGATGCGCCATCGGGCACCGCTATGGCGATTGGTGAAGCCATTGCCGATGAACTTGGCCGCGATCTGTCGGCTTGTGCGGTTTATGGTCGTGAGGGCAAGACACCGCCGAGAGACCACAATACCATTGGTTTTGCTACGGTAAGAGCCGGTGATGTAGTTGGCGAACATACAGCATTGTTTGCCGATATTGGCGAACGTCTTGAGATTACCCACAAGGCCTCCAGTCGCTTGACTTTTGCCCGTGGTGCCGTGCAGGCGGCGATGTGGTTATCGCAGCAGAATGCCGGTCAGTACGGCATGAATGACGTATTGTCTTTAAATTAATAATAAACATAAAACGGCAGAACAACGGCTATATGAATTGTTGTTTTGGCTTGTTTGCGTGATTTTGATGCTTAACGGTTTATTTTGATGAATTTTCCAGATCGGAATAGACCTTTAAAGTCTCTTAAGCTATAATCCACGGAATTTGCCAAAAATTAGTGTTTAGACCGCTATTACAGCGCCTAAACACATATTCATTAGCTGCAAATTTTAGTAAACGGGATGTAAATGTGACGTTACCTCCCGTTTTTTGTGAGTGTTGTTTAAAACTCTCGGTTATCCTTAATTTGGAGGTTGACTTGGCTAATTCCGCCCTTCTGGTCTTAGAAGATGGTTCTGTGTTCAAGGGTACTGCTATCGGTGCTCAAGGTATGTCAGTTGGTGAAGTTGTATTTAATACATCAATGACCGGCTACCAGGAAATTCTGACCGACCCTTCTTACGCTGAACAAATTGTTACTCTTACGTATCCCCATATCGGCAATACCGGTACCAACCAGGAAGATGTTGAATCTGACAAAATCTGGTCTAAAGGTCTGGTTATAAGAGATCTTCCTCTCGTTGCCAGTAATTATCGAAACGAACAAACACTGTCTGATTATCTAAAAGCCAACAATGTTGTGGGCATTGCCGATATCGACACCCGTCGTTTAACGCGTATTTTGCGCGATAAAGGCGCTCAAAACGGTTGCATTATCTGCACCGACGCGCTGGACGAAGCGGCGGCGCTGGAAAACGCCAAAGCGTTCCCCGGCCTCAAAGGAATGGACTTAGCGAAAGTGGTATCTACCACACAAACCACCGAATGGACCAGCGGTGTATGGGAGCTTGAGGGCGGCTACAAAGACGGTGCTGATTATAAATACCATGTGGTTGCTTATGATTACGGTGCCAAACACAACATCCTGCGCATGTTGGTAGACCGTGGTTGTAAACTCACACTGGTACCTGCCCAAACGTCTGCTGAAGACGTACTGGCGATGAATCCCGACGGCGTGTTCCTGTCGAACGGCCCGGGTGATCCGGAGCCTTGTGACTACGCCATTGAAGCGATTAAAACTATCGTCGACACCGGACTACCTGTATTTGGTATTTGTTTAGGCCACCAGTTACTGGCGCTGGCCAGTGGTGCCAAAACCGTGAAAATGAAGTTCGGTCACCATGGTGCCAACCACCCGGTGAAAGATCTGGAACGTGACGTAGTAATGATCACCAGTCAGAACCATGGTTTCGCGGTGGATGAATCAAGCCTGCCGGATACGCTTAAAGTCACGCATATTTCCTTGTTTGATAAATCCCTGCAGGGCATTCATCGTACCGACAAACCGGCGTTTAGTTTCCAGGGTCACCCTGAAGCGAGCCCGGGTCCGCACGATGCAGCTGCATTATTTGATCACTTCATCGACTTAATCGAACAGTCAAAGCAGTAGGAACTTGCCCCAATGCCAAAACGTACCGACCTAAAAAGTATCCTAATCCTCGGCGCCGGGCCTATCGTTATCGGTCAGGCCTGTGAATTTGACTATTCAGGTGCCCAGGCGTGTAAAGCCCTTCGTGAAGAAGGCTACCGCGTAATTCTGGTTAACTCTAACCCTGCCACTATCATGACCGATCCGGAAATGGCCGATGCCACGTATATCGAGCCAATTCACTGGGAAGTAGTGCGCAAGATTATCGAAAAAGAACGTCCTGATGCGATCCTGCCTACCATGGGTGGCCAGACAGCACTCAACTGTGCACTGGATTTGAACCGCGAAGGCGTGTTGGATGAATTCAACGTAGAGCTGATTGGCGCTACGGCAGATGCCATCGACAAAGCGGAAGACCGCGAGCGTTTCGATAAAGCCATGAAATCAATTGGTCTGGAATGTCCGCGTGCGGAAATCGCGCACACTATGGAACAGGCTCACGATGTATTAAGCCGCATCGGCTTCCCGTGTATCATTCGCCCGTCATTCACTATGGGGGGTACCGGCGGCGGTATCGCCTACAATATCGACGAGTTCAATGAAATCTGTACCCGTGGTCTGGACTTATCGCCCACCAACGAACTGCTAATCGATGAATCATTGATTGGCTGGAAAGAATACGAGATGGAAGTGGTCCGCGATAAAGCCGACAACTGCATCATCGTTTGTACTATTGAAAACTTTGACCCCATGGGTGTGCACACCGGTGACTCTATCACTGTGGCCCCAGCACAAACCTTAACCGACAAAGAATTCCAGATTATGCGTAATGCAGCCATGGCTGTACTGCGTGAAATTGGTGTGGAAACCGGCGGTTCAAATGTACAGTTTGGTGTCGACCCACAAACTGGCCGCCTGGTTATTATTGAGATGAACCCACGGGTATCCCGTTCCTCTGCGCTGGCCTCAAAAGCAACCGGCTTCCCGATTGCCAAAGTAGCTGCCAAGCTGGCAGTAGGTTACACTCTGGATGAACTGGCTAACGACATTACCGGTGGTTTAACGCCGGCGTCTTTCGAGCCGGCCATCGATTATGTCGTCACTAAGATCCCACGCTTCAACTTTGAAAAATTTGCCGGTTCTAACGACCGTCTGACTACCCAGATGAAATCTGTGGGTGAAGTGATGGCGATTGGTCGTAATCAGCAGGAATCACTGCAAAAAGCATTACGTGGTCTGGAAGTGGGCGCTGCCGGTCTGGATCCGATCCTCGACCTTGACGATCCGGAAGCACAGAGCAAACTGGTTTACGAATTACGTCAGCCTGGTGCTGAGCGTATCTGGTACATCGGCGATGCCTTCCGCTCCGGCATGAGCGTTGAAGAGGTCTTTAAACTGACTAATATCGACCGCTGGTTCCTGGTTCAGTTAGAAGAGTTAGTGCAGCTTGAGCAGAAAGTGACTGAGCTTGGTGTGGCCAACATCGACGAAAATCTGATGAATACCTTAAAACGTAAAGGTTTCTCTGATGCCCGTCTGGCTACCCTTACGTCAGTGGCGGAAAGTGACGTGCGCGATCTGCGCTTAGGCATGGGCATTAAGCCAGTGTATAAGCGGGTTGATACCTGTGCAGCGGAATTTTCTACCAGCACCGCTTACATGTACTCAACCTATGATGAAGAATGCGAAGCAGCGCCGTCAGACCGGGATAAAATCATGGTCCTCGGTGGCGGTCCTAACCGTATCGGTCAGGGTATCGAGTTTGATTACTGCTGTGTACATGCCGCGCTGTCTATGCGTGAAGACGGTTATGAAACCATCATGGTTAACTGTAACCCGGAAACCGTATCTACCGACTACGACACGTCAGACCGACTGTATTTTGAACCGGTAACGCTGGAAGATGTACTCGAAATCGTTGCGGTTGAGAAGCCCAAAGGCGTTATTGTTCAGTACGGTGGCCAAACGCCGCTCAAACTGGCCCGTGCGCTGGAAGCCAACGGTGTACCGATTATTGGTACCTCGCCTGAAGCGATTGACCGTGCCGAAGACCGTGAGCGTTTCCAGCAAATGGTGAACAAACTGGCGCTGAAACAGCCTGCTAACGCAACCGTTAGCAACATGGAACAGGCGCTTGAGAAAGGCAAGGAAATCGGCTTCCCGCTGGTGGTTCGTCCTTCTTATGTACTGGGTGGTCGTGCGATGGAAATCGTGTACGACTTGAAAGACCTTAAACGTTATCTGAATGAAGCGGTAAAAGTGTCTAACGACTCACCGGTTCTGCTCGATCGTTTCCTCGATGATGCCATCGAAGTGGACATCGATGCCGTATGTGACGGCACCGACGTAGTGATTGGCGGTATCATGGAGCATATCGAGCAAGCGGGTGTACACTCCGGTGACTCGGCCTGTTCACTGCCGCCGCATTCATTACCCAAGGATATTCAGGATGTTATGCGCGAGCAGGTTAAAGCCATGGCGCTTGAACTGGGCGTAATCGGCCTGATGAACACCCAGTTTGCGATTAAAGATGGCGAAGTGTACCTGATTGAGGTTAACCCTCGTGCGGCGCGAACCATTCCGTTTGTATCCAAAGCTACCAGTGTGCCACTGGCTAAAATTGCAGCCCGGGCAATGGCGGGTAAAACACTTAAAGAACAGGGCTTTACTGCGGAAGTTATTCCACCGTTCTACTCTGTGAAAGAAGTGGTACTGCCGTTCGCTAAATTCCAGGGGGTGGATCCACTGTTGGGGCCGGAAATGCGCTCAACCGGTGAAGTCATGGGGGTCGGTGACACCTTTGAAGAAGCCTATGCCAAAGCCAACCTCGGTGCTGGTGCGCCATTGCCCGCTTCAGGTAAAGCGCTGTTATCAGTGCGTCAAACCGACAAGCCTAAGTTGGTAGAGCTTTCTAAAGCGCTTATCGCGAAAGGCTTCACCATTGAATGTACCAGTGGTACCGCGGAATCACTGCGCGCCCAGGGCATTGAGGTGTCGGTGGTGAATAAGCTGTCAGAAGGGCGTCCGAATATTGTCGATGCGATAAAGAATGGTGAATATTCTTATATCGTTAATACAACGGAAGGTCGTCAGGCGATTACCGATTCTGTGTATATTCGCCGCGAAGCGCTGGTGAACAAAGTCACTTATACCACCACGATGAACGCCGCCTTTGCTACCGTACAGGCTAAATCGGCTGACGATCGCGGAAAAGTGACTTCGGTTCAGGCACTGCACGCCAGAATAAACGGATAATGACAAAAAGAAGGATTCTGTGTATTCTTCTCTAACGCATTAATTCGTTATTAACTATTGAAAAGTGCGCCCACCGGGCGCATTTTTTTGTTTCAAGCAAAACATATTCAGGTAAGTGAGAATAACAACATGACTCAATATCCTATGACTGCACGTGGTGCTGAGATGCTTCGCGAGGAGTTGAATCAACTTAAATCGGTAGAGCGTCCTAAAATCATCGCTTCGATTGCCGACGCCCGTGAACATGGCGACTTAAAAGAAAATGCTGAGTACCATGCTGCCCGCGAACAACAAAGTTTCTGTGAAGGCCGTATTCAGGACATCGAAGGTAAGCTGTCTAACGCTCAGATTATTGATGTCACCAAGATGCCTAACAATGGAAAGGTTATTTTTGGTGCCACGGTAACCATTATTAACGTTGATAACGATAAAGAAACGACTTATCGCATTGTTGGCGATGATGAAGCGGATATTAAACAAAACCTGATTTCCGTTAATTCACCCATTGCCCGGGGTCTGATTGGTAAAGAACTGGATGACATGGTGAACATTCAAACGCCGTCTGGTGCGGTGGAATATGAAATCATCGAAGTCGAATACCTTTAATCCTCTCTAAGAGCTGCTTTCGCAGCTCTTATTTTTTGTACTGCCTGGTTCTGTTTCCTGCACTAAATGGATTTTTATGAAAGACACCAAGACCGACGAAATTCAAACCCTCGACTCCAAAGTGGTTTATCAGAATCGCTGGATGACGGTTCGCGAGGATAGCATTGGCCGCGAGGATGGCTACCGGGGAATTTACGGTGTCGTGGATAAGCCCGATTTCGTAGTGGTGATAGCGCTGGACGGTGACGATGTTTACCTGGTCGAGCAGTACCGCTATCCTGTGAAGGGCCGTCATCTTGAATTTCCTCAAGGGGCTAAAGAGGGCGCGGAAACCTTTGACGCACTGAGTGTTGCTAAGGCCGAATTAAGAGAAGAATGCGGTTTGCTGGCAGCCGACTGGCAGTATGTAGGAGAACAATTCTTAGCTTATGGGATGTGTTCCCAGCGCTACCACATCTTTGTGGCCAAAACGCTCACCAAAACGGCTCAGGCACTGGAAGAAGAAGAGCAGGGGCTTACCGTGCATAAACTGCCTCTGGCCGAAGTAAAAGCACGTATCATTAACGGTGAGATGATGGATTCAACCACCTGCAATGCCTTTGGCCTGGCAACGCTGAAAGGGTTTATCTGATGACCGTTGCCACGCAGGTGGACATTAGCGTTGATGACCTCACCGGCGGCGATGTGATTGCGTTGCTCGAAGAGCATCTGGCGGATATGTATGCCACTTCTCCTCCTGAATGCGTTCACGCTCTCGACGTTAGCAAGCTCAAGGCGCCGGAGATTACCTTTTTCGCCGCGCGCTCAGACCGCAGGTTGTTGGGTTGCATTGCACTTAAGCACATCAATCCGCTGGAAGCTGAAATAAAGTCCATGCGCACACCCGCCAATGCGCGTCGTACCGGTACCGGCAAATTATTGCTCGAGCACCTTATCCGGTTTGCCAGTGACGCCGGCTATCAAACCCTGTGGCTGGAAACCGGCAGCATGGAATTTTTTGCCCCGGCGAGGCAACTGTATCAGCGCTACGGCTTTTCGTTTTGTGGACCATTCGCCGATTATCAACCCGATCCCAATAGCTGTTTTATGTGTAAAACGCTGTAACCGGGAATCTTCACACGCCTTAGCCATGGGAAAATAAATTTTCCATTAATTCAGATCAAGCATTGCTTCGCTTTGTCTTGCCTTCAACAGTGCGCTCCAGCACACTGATTAACAGGCGATATATTAACCAGTTATACACCCTATAAACACTGCTTATGGGTTATGCAATGAATACGGATTGTTAATATTGTGTGATCCTGTTATTCACTGAATTTATACACCCCATAAGTCAAACTTAATTTTATGCACTAAATAGAATATATATTGATATTTAGTCGTAAAAAATGATTTTTTATGCAATTCAAACAGTTGTTTATATTGTGTTTTAGCAACTGCCGTGATACTAATCTGTTTCCAAAATAATGCCCGGGAAAAGCAATGACTACACCAATTTCAGGATTACTAATGGAAGCCGGCAATTTGCTGCTGGTCGGAATGGGCTTTGTTTTTGTGTTTCTGACAATTCTCATTTTCGCGGTGAACGCACTCAAGGCTTTTTGTGAGCGTTTCCCTGGTCAGGAGCCTCAGGCGCCAGCAAGAGCGTCGGGCACGAAAGCCACTTCAACAGTTGCTGCCGATACTAACGTTATCGCTGCCATATCTGCTGCTGTGCACGCGCACAGAAACGCAAAGAATAAATAACACACTTTAGGAGAACACATGTCTAAGCCACTGGCGATTACCGAACTGGTGCTTCGGGATGCGCACCAATCACTGTTAGCCACCAGAATGCGTCTGGAGGATATGCTCCCCATCGCTGAAAAGCTTGATAATGCGGGTTATTGGTCAATCGAGTCCTGGGGTGGTGCTACCTTCGATTCCTGTATACGTTATCTTGGCGAAGATCCCTGGGAGCGTATTCGCGAATTAAAAAAGGCCATGCCTAAAACCCCGCAACAGATGTTGCTGCGTGGCCAGAACCTGTTGGGCTATCGTCACTATGCGGATGACGTAGTGACCCGCTTCGTTGAGCGAGCCCACGACAACGGTGTCGACGTGTTCCGTATCTTTGACGCCATGAACGATGTGCGCAACCTGCAAACGGCGATTAAAGCGGCTGTGGATTGCGGTGCCCATGCCCAGGGGACTATTTCCTATACGGTGAGTCCGGTTCATAACCTCGAACTGTGGCTGGATATGGCGAAACAGCTTGAGGACATGGGGGTTCACTCAATTTGTATTAAGGATATGGCGGGCCTGCTTAAGCCCTACGAGTGTGAAACCTTAATCACCGAGCTGAAGAAAACCGTTGAGGTACCCATTGCCATGCAATGTCACGCCACAACCGGTCTGAGTACAGCAACGTATCAGAAGGCCATTGATGCCGGCATTGATATTCTGGATACCGCTATTTCATCCATGAGTATGACTTACGGTCACTCTGCCACTGAAACTATGGTATCTATTCTGGAAGGTACTGAGCGTGATACCGGACTGGATTTACCCGAACTGGCTGAGATTGCTGCGTATTTCCGTGATGTACGGAAAAAATACGCCAAGTTTGAAGGCAGCCTGAAAGGCGTGGATGCGCGCATTCTGCTGGCTCAGGTGCCAGGTGGTATGCTAACCAACATGGAAAGCCAGCTGAAAGAGCAGGGCGCAGCTGATAAGTTTGACGAAGTGCTGCAGGAAATCCCGCGGGTTCGTGAAGATCTGGGCTTTATTCCTCTGGTCACACCGACGTCGCAAATCGTTGGTACCCAGGCGGTGTTAAACGTCCTCACCGGCGAACGTTATAAGAGTATTTCTAAAGAAACCGCAGGCGTACTGAAAGGCGAATACGGTGCTACCGCTGCGCCTGTTAACAGTGAACTGCAAGCGCGGGTACTGGACGGTGGCGAGGCGATTACCTGTCGTCCGGCCGATCTGATTGAGCCGGAACTGGAAAAACTCGAAACTGAACTCGATAGTCTGGCCAAGGAAAAGTCGATTACTCTGGCCAAAGACAAAATCGACGATGTGCTGACCTATGCACTGTTTCCACAAATTGGCCTTAAATTCCTTGAAAACCGCAATAACCCGGATGCATTTGAACCGGTTCCAACCGGCGAAGAAGCCGCGCCAGCTGCACCGGCAGCCAGCGCCCCGGCATCAGCATCAGAAGCGGCTGTTTATGATGTTCGTGTAGACGGCAAACTGTACAGCGTTGAAGTCGGCGCTCAAGGCGAACTGGGGGCTATTACGCCAGCAGCGTCTGCTCCTGCTCAGGCGGCAGCGCCTGCAGCCCCGGCACCATCGGGTCAAACCATTAACGCGCCGTTAGCCGGTAATGTGTTTAAAATCCTGGTTTCGCCAGGCGATCAGGTGGCCAACGGCGACGTTGTAATCATTTTGGAAGCAATGAAAATGGAAACCGAAATTCGCAGTGCGTTTGACGGTACAGTGTCTTCAATTCAGGTAAAAGACGGCGATGGCGTTTCCAGCGGTCAGCCTCTGATCAGTTTGGGTTAAGCGGCCATGGAACAATTAGCCATACTATGGGACAGCACGGCGCTGGCCCATTTTCAAGCGGGCCAGCTAATTATGATGGCAGTAGGCGGACTACTGTTGTATCTGGCGATCGTTAAAAAGTTTGAGCCATTACTGTTATTTCCGATAGGGTTTGGCGCCTTACTGACTAACATTCCGCTGGCGGGGTTCACCGAGCCTGGCGGTCTGTTGTATTACATCTACGAAGTGGGGATCCACTCCGGCGTTTTCCCTCTGCTCATCTTTATGGGCGTGGGAGCAATGACCGACTTTGGCGCGCTGATAGCCAATCCGCGAATGCTGCTGCTCGGTGCGGCTGCGCAGTTTGGTATCTTTGCCACGCTGTTCGGGGCGATTGCGCTTAATTTTATTCCGGGTTTTGATTTTTCCCTCAAGGACGCCTCGGCAATCGCTATTATTGGCGGAGCTGACGGGCCTACGGCGATATTCCTCGCTTCCCGGCTGGCGCCGGACTTGCTGGGTGCTATAGCGGTTGCTGCGTATTCTTACATGGCGCTGGTACCAATTATACAACCACCCATTATGAAAGCGCTGACCACCCCGGAAGAGCGTAAAATTGAAATGGCGCAGTTACGTCACGTTTCAGCCAAAGAGAAGATTTTATTCCCGCTGGCAGTGCTGTTCCTGACCATTCTGTTCCTGCCTTCGGCAACCCCACTGGTGGGTATGTTCTGCTTCGGTAACCTGATGAAAGAATGTGGTGTGGTCGATCGCCTGAGTAAAACCGCTCAGAACGAACTCATCAATATCGTCACCATCTTCCTGGGATTAGCGGTAGGCTCCAAGCTGTCTGCAGATAAATTCCTGACGGTGGAAACACTCGGTATTCTGGGACTGGGGGCGGTGGCCTTCGCTATCGGCACCGCAACCGGTGTACTGATGGCTAAGGCGATGAGCAAAGCCAGCGGGGGAACCATTAATCCTCTGATCGGTGCGGCAGGCGTGTCGGCGGTACCCATGGCCGCGCGGGTGGTAAACAAGGTGGGTCTGGAAGCAAACCCGCATAACTTCCTGTTAATGCATGCTATGGGACCTAACGTGGCTGGCGTACTGGGTTCTGCCGTGGCGGCAGGGGTACTGCTGGCACTGGTTGGTTAGGCAATTAGTCTGGTTCCCGCATCGTTTGTTGCGGGATTAACGACTGATACGACATCACCAGTTTTTTGGTCATCTCATGCTGAGGCCATCGAAAGATGGTCTCGGTTTTACCACTTTCAATAATCTGTCCCTTATCCATCACAATCACCCGGTCTGCAATGTGCCGGACAATCCCCAGGTTGTGGGAAATAAAGATAAACGCCAGGCCCATTTCTTTTTGTAACTGCAGGATCAGGTTGACGGTCTGGGAACGAATAGTCGGATCCAGCGCGGCAAAAGGCTCATCGGCAATTAACACTTTGGGGTCGGGTAATATCGCTTTGGCCAGCGAAACACGCTGTTGCTGGCCGTCAGAGAGCATATGCCGGTAAAAATAGATATGTTCCCGCAGTAACCCTACTTTTACCAGTGTGTCGCCTATCAGGGCTTTACGCTCTTCTTCTGACATCGATGAATTTAAGCGTAGCGGCTCGTCAAGGATTTGGCCCACTGTTATCCCGGGGTTAATCGACTCACTGTTGTGCTGGAATATCATGCGGATACCGGTAATGTCGGCTTTTTTGCGCGCCACCCGGTGTTTCACTGACCAGTATCTTTCTTCCTGTAACTGAATACGTCCTTCATCCGGCTCCACTGCACCGGCGAGCATTTTGGCCAGCAGCGATTTGCCAGACCGGTTCTGACCGATAATAGCGATGGTTTCTCCTTTGGTGACCTGCATATCAATAGGACCAAGGGAAAACACCTCCGGTTTTTTCAGCCAGCGTTTTTTACTGCTATGGCGAAAGGTTAAGCCGCTGACGTTAAGTATCTGAGTCATACTTTCTCCCGATGAAGCGGGAAGTGGCAGCTATAGCTGTGATCATGAATCTTGCGTACCGCAGGCACGTTTACACAGGCTCGTTGGGCTCTCGGGCAGCGCGGCCCCAGACGACAGCCAATAGGCAAATGTTGCAGGGTCGGAATGGTACCGGCCAGGGTAGGTAACTGAGATTTAGGCGGTAAATCCTTGCTAAAACTCGGCGCACTGTCCATTAACGCCTTGGTATAAGGGTGTAATGGCCGTTTGCGAATATGCTTCATCTTGCCGGATTCCACCGTTTGCCCGCAATAGAGTACCGTCATGGTATGCGACATACTGGCAATGGCCAGCAGGTCATGGCTAACAAATAAAATGCCCAGTGACCGGGTTTGATTGAGGCGTGACAGTAACTTTAACACCTGCACTTTGGTGGTGGTTTCCATGCCCCGGGTCGGATCATCGGCAATCAGCATTTTCGGCTGGCTGACCAGGGCCATGGCGAGCATTAGCTTCTGGCCAATATCGGTGGGGATCTGGTGTGGGTAAGCTCGCAGATACTGGTTGTGATCTTTAATCCCGACTTTGTGCACGGTGTTAATAACCACCTTGCGTCTCGATTGTGCCCGTTGCCAGAACCAACTACCTTCAATTAACTGGTCCGGCAGTGATTCTTCCAGTTGCTCGCCCAGGGTTACAGACGGGTCCAGCGACGCGATAGCATGCTGAAACACCACGCCGATGTCTTTGCGAAGGATTTGCCGGCGTTTTTGCTCCGACATCGACAGCAGATTATTACCGTTCCAGCTCATACGGTCGGCGGTAATGCTCCAATTGGGCGGCGTGGCACCAGATATAGCCTGTACTATTAAGCTTTTACCAGAACCGGATTCACCCACCAGAGCGCGAATCTCGCCCGAGTTAACGGTTAGATTAATTTTATCCAGCGCCTTGATCACCTGGGTCCCGGTATCAATCTCCAGGGTCAGGTTTTTGATGTCCAGTAAAGGCATTAGCGATTCACCCGTTTACGTAGCGCAGAGCGCAGTCCATCACCCACTATGGTAATTGACAATACCATCAGAAAAATCGACACACCAGGAATTGCAATATTCCAGGGCGCCAGATAGCCAGCATCGAGACCGGTGGCCAAAATTGCGCCCAGCTCGGGAAGCGGTGCTTGCGCGCCCAGGTTTAAGAAACCCAGGGCGCTAATGTCGATCACCGCAATAGACAGGGCCAGGGTGCCCTGAACCACGAGCATTTCAATCATATTGGGTAATATTGAATGGTAAAACAGTTGCAGGTTGCTGGCACCGTCGAGGGTGGAAGACTGGATATAGTCTTTTTTCATTTCACCACGCACAAAAGAACGGGTGTGGTGCACAAACTGGGGGATTAGCGCCAGGGTAATCGCCCACATACTGTTCACCAGACCACTGCCCAGAATACCAACAATAATAATAGCAATCAGCAGGGTAGGGATAGCCATGAGGGCATCCAGCAAATGGTTTACAACGCTCGAGCGAACACCGCTGAGCATGCCGGCGATGGTGCCGATGGTTACGCCCACGAGCATGGCAATAATGACCACTAACAGGCTGGTACCGAATGTCACCCGACAACCATACATGATGCGGGAAAATAAATCCCGGCCCAGGGCATCGGTGCCGAACAGATGGGCAATCGAACCGTTGGGCGCCCAGCTTGGTGGAATAAGCAGGGCTTCGGTATTCTGGTAGGCCGGGTTATAGGGGGCCACAAGCGGTGCGAAAAAAGCGAAAAATACAAATAATAGTAAGACGCCCAGCCCTACCAGTGCAATATGACTGGATTTAAACGCCCGCCAGGTGTGTTGCCACGGCGACGGATGGGCTTCATCATCGTAGAGGCTAAATCGTGACACTTTCGAATTTTTCCCTGCTTGGATCGATTAAACGGTTAAACAAATCAATGGCAATGGTGATCATAACCACCAGGGTCGACACGGCCA
Organism: Alteromonas sp. 4NH20-0104; assembly: GCF_057547795.1. NCBI lineage: Bacteria > Pseudomonadati > Pseudomonadota > Gammaproteobacteria > Alteromonadales > Alteromonadaceae > Alteromonas > Alteromonas sp. 4NH20-0104. Next base: position 164,013 of record NZ_BAAJLP010000008.1, read on the forward strand.
GCATACCCATTCGCAGCGCCGAGTAATCCCGTTGATAAATTGCCTGAATCAGCCAATTGCCTATGCCGGGCCAGGAAAACAAGGTTTCCACGATCATGGCGTTAGTGATCAGCGTGGTAATCTGCATGGCCATTAAAGGCAATATTGGTAACAGAGCATTACGTAGCACATGGCGGAAAAATATCTGCTTGCTCGATAACCCTTTGGACCGTGCCGCAATAATAAAAGGCCTGTTGAGCACATCGATAATTGAACGCCGGGTTATCCTGATCATCGAAGCGGTAGAAATAAATGCGATGGACAACACTGGCAGGATCATATGTAACAGCGCATCGCTGAATGCAGCGGCTTTATCAACATTATCGGCCAGCAAAATATCGATGAGCAGAAAGCCGGTTTGAGGGGGAATATTAAACAACAGATTAATTCGACCGGATAATGGCAGCCAGCCAAACTGCAAACTGAAAGTCAGTATAAACAGCACCGCTAACCAGAATACAGGCACTGAATACGCCGTCACACTGAGGGAGTTTATGGTAAAATCGGTAGTACTGTAGGCGCGCAAACCGCTGTAACACCCCAGTGGTATACCCACCACAATAACAATAAACATGGCACAGGCGCTGAGCTCAATGGTGGCAGGTAAGGCCAGCATTATTTCTTGTGATAAGGGCTGTCCGGAAATCAGACTGACGCCCCAGTTACCGGCGAACAGCTCGCTGAGGTAGTCGGCAAACTGCACGATAATGCTGTTGTTCAGATGATACTGATTCATCAGCGCTTCGTGTTGCATCAGATTTTGCGGGGTAATGCCGGTCAGGGTGGTAACAGGCTCTGCCGGAAATAAATAAATCAGTGAAAACGACAGGGCACACAAAGACAATAGCGTCAGGCTGAACAAAATGCAGTAACGAAGCAGGATCCTAATCACGTTGTTTGGTCACTCCGCCCAGTCTGACACCGCCGTAAGGGTTGATTACCATACCGTTTAATTCTTCCCGGTAAGCCTGATAACGGTAGGCATGGGCAATAGGGACCATCGGCAATTTATCGAAAAGCAGTTCGTTGGCCTGGAAGTACAACGCTTTGCGGATATCCACATCTTCGGTTTTTATGGCACGGTCGAGTATTTCATCATAAGCGGGGTTACACCACCTCGCCCGGTTTGTCCCGGAGGGGATAGCGTCACAGCTTAATAAGGGCCGGTAGAAGTTGTCCGGATCGCCGTTATCCGCAGACCAGCCAATCAATACTGAATCATGATTCCCCTGACGTAACTGGCGCCGGAAGGTCGACCAGTCGTAGCTGACAATATTCACTTCTACCTCAATGTCTGCCAGATAGCGCTGGATCAGTTCTGCCATTTTCTGGGCATTAGGGTTATAAGCCCGCTCTACAGGGATTGCCCAGACAGACATGGTAAAGCCGGGTTCGATACCCGCTTCATCGAGTAACTGTCTGGCCAGAACCGGGTTATAGCCGGTATCCTGCGCATCCGCCTGGTAGGCCCAGCTGGCGGCGGGTAACAACGATTTAGCGCGGGTGGCGCTGTCGAAATAGACCGCCTCAATCAGGGTGTTTTTATCGATGGCATAGGCCAGCGCTTTTCTCACTGATGGGTTATTAAACGGCGGACGCTGGGTATTGAATGCCCAGAAGCCGATGTTCAGACCGGGTTTCTCGGCCAGCACCAGGTCTTCACGTTCACGAATGATCTGGTGATCCACCCTCGCCGGAAAGGCCACTGCGTCACACTCACCGGTCATCAGTTTGGCCAGTCGCAGCGAGCTTTTCGGAGTAATATCGAAGATCAGTGCTTTACTCGCCGGCGTGCCTCCCCAGTAATCATTATTCACGTCATAACGGATATAATGGTTTTTCTGATAATCGGCATACTGATAAGGGCCGGTGCCAATGGGCAGTCTGTCTATTCTTTCCGGAATGCCGTTAGACATGAGCACGTCGCCATATTCGGCCGAAAGGATCACGGAAAAGTCACTGGCGATATTTGCCAGAAAAGAGCTATCCCGTTGTTTTAGACTGATTTCAACTTCATAGGGCGAGGGGGCGTTGATATCGGCAATATTATCGGCCAGTCCTAACGACTCGAAGTAAGGATAATAACCACCGGAAATATCATGGAATCCGTGTTGTGGCAGACGCCAGCGGTTAAATGAAAAAAGCACATCACTGGCGTCAAATGTCCGGGAGGGCGTAAAGTAACTGGTGGTGTGAAATTTGACGTTCTGGCGCAGCGTAAAGCGGTATAGCAAGCCGTCATCACTGATAGACCAGCCGGAGGCTAACGATGGACGGATGCGGCCGGTTTCGGTGTCGAACTCAAGCAGTCTGTCGTATATCTGGTGGGCTGTGGCATCGGCAGTGGTGGTTGAAGTATCTAGCTGCGGATTCATGGATATCGGATCGCTTTCTGAGCAGTACACCAGGCCATTCTTATAGTTAGCACTGTATTTTTGCGGAGAGCACCCCCCCAGTAGCGTCATCAAAGCTGTTGTAATCACCGGCCAGACGAACCACTTGTGCATGATTACTCTTCCTCACTCGCCGTGGAGTCGAGCAGGTTGTACTTTTTCAGGTAACCCCGCAACTGGTGATAGGTCAGGCTGAGTTTTTCCGCCGTTTTCTTTTGGTTGTACTGGCTGTCAGCCAAAGCTTGCTGAATGAGTTCGATTTCATATTGCTGCGACAGATTTTTTAGGTCTACCGGATACTCGGTCGCGGGATTTACCGGGATGACCGGGACCACGGGGTCTGCCGATACGGTCGCCTCGCTGGTGGCTGCCGGGCCGGATTCGGTCTGCTCGGCAGGCGTAGAGATTCGGTCCTGGGTTTTTATGCGTCCTTTAGGTCTGAATGCCGACTCAAAAGGATCGAGGATAATTTCATGGACTGGTAAATGGGGGTTATTGCAGCGGTAGACGGCGCGCTCCACTACGTTCTTTAACTCCCGAATGTTACCGGGCCAGTCATAGTTGAGCAGCGTGCGTTTGGCTTTTTCGGTAAAGCCGCTGAAAAGCTCCATTTCGAGCTCCCGGGCCATATTAATCGCGAAAGTTTCGGCCAGCAGCATAATATCATCCTGGCGTTCACGCAGCGGCGGGATGGTAATAACATCAAAGGCCAGCCGGTCCAGCAGATCGGCACGGAATTCGCCGCTGTCGGCTAGTGCAGGGAGGTCTTCGTTGGTGGCGGCAATTAAGCGTACATCGACTTTTAACGTCTTGTTGCCACCGACACGCTCAAATTCACCGTATTCGATAACACGAAGGAGCTTTTCCTGAATTAAGCCGGACGTATTGGCCAGTTCATCCAGAAACAGGGTGCCGGTGTGGGCGAGTTCGAACCGCCCCTCGCGACGCTTACCCGCGCCGGTAAAGGCGCCGGCCTCGTAACCAAAGAGCTCGCTTTCCAGCAAATTCTCGTTGAGTGCGGCACAGTTTAATTTTACATAGTTTTGATCCCAGCGCTGTGACAGAAAGTGCAAGCGTGCTGCAATCAGTTCTTTACCGGTACCACGTTCACCGATAATAAGCACAGGTTTATTCAGCGGTGCGATTTGCGAAACCTGCTCTAAAACCTCTAAAAAACTGTTTGCCTGGCCAAGTAAATTATCTTGCTGGCGAAAACGACTCATTAATTCCCTCAAAAAGTAGCCAAATCGACCAATTAATAGTGTAGATTAAAAACTATATTGATTACAGACTTTATTAATATTAAATATTTTTTAAGTAATTCAATGTGTTAGTTTGGTTTTGTGAGTTGGCGCGGTATTTGTATGTACTATTACAAGTTCAAACCAAGTTAATCCAAAATGTTTAACACGCGCTAGAGGTAAATAATTATGGGTATCTTCTCTCGTTTCACAGATATTGTGAACTCAAATATTAACGCGTTACTGGATAAAGCCGAAGATCCTGAAAAAATGGTTCGTCTGATTATTCAGGAAATGGAAGACACACTCGTTGAGGTTCGTTCTGCGTCGGCTAAGACCATTGCGAACAAAAAGGAAATTGTTTCTCAAATCAGCAAAATGGAAGCTGACGCTGCAGACTGGCAAAACAAAGCGGAATTTGCTCTGAGCAAAGAACGTGAAGATTTGGCACGCTCAGCGCTACAGGAAAAGAAAAAGAGCCAGGAAGCGGCTGACGTGCTCACCACTGAATTAAATGCAGTGGAAGAACAAATCAGCAAACTGCAGGATGAAATTGTGCAGTTACAGGAAAAGCTGGCAGACGCCAAAGCCCGTCAGAAAACGATTCTGATGCGTCAGAAAACCGCGTCATCGCGCTTAGAGGTGCGTAAAACCCTCGACAGCGGAAAGATTGATGAGGCAATGGGGCGCTTTGAACAATATGAGCGCAAGATTGATGATATTGAGTCGCAGGTTGAGTCCTATGATTTAGGCAAGAAAACCCTGCAGGACGAATTCGCTGAGCTGGAAGCCGGCGACAAAATAAATGATGAGTTAGAAGCGCTGAAAGCGAAGATGAAAAAGGCTGAAAAGCCCGCTGCAAAGACAGCAAAATCTAAATAACTGATTATAATTTATTGGCTGAGAGCTCCTCAGCACTTCTGACCGGAGGTATTTAAAATGGACGGAGATATTGTTGCACTCATACTGGCCCCGCTGATCATCTTTTTGATTTTTGTGGCCCCCATCTGGCTAATTCTGCACTACCGCAGTAAAAAACAAGTTAGCCAGGGCTTGTCAGCCGAAGAGCAGGTAGCTCTGCAGGAATTGGCGGGTAAGGCTGAAGCGATGTCAGAACGTATTCAAACGCTGGAGGCTATTTTAGACTCAGAAGCACCTGAATGGAGGAACCGGGCATGAACAGTAAGAAAACCATTTACCGTGATGCGAAACACGGTCGCATAGCCGGCGTTTGTGCCGGCATTGCAGAGTACTTCGGTTTAGAAGTGTGGCTGGTAAGAATTCTGACGGTGACTGCGTTTTTCCTACTGGCCGGCCCTTTTGTTCTGGTAAGTTATGTAGCGTGCTGGTTCATTTTTGACAAGAAGCCGCAAAATCCCGATACCATGAATTATGATCAACCGGTGGAAGTCAGCGGTAAAGGATGGAGAAATTCAGGCTCAGGTAAGAATGATAAAGTGGAAGTGAAAACCCGGGTTTGGCAGGCAGGAGAGCCTCCTCGTCAGGCTTTTCACGACATCACCAATCGGTTTCAGACCATTGAATCCCGGTTGCGTAAAATGGAAACTTACGTTACGTCACGTGAGTATCAGCTAAACCGCGAAATTAGCCGCTTATAATCCTAAAGGGGTCAGAGTCCATTATCGGAAACC